>JAIXRU010000174.1 GCA_027485045.1 Opitutaceae bacterium
CCTCTTTTCCTTGGCTCGCCCTCTAGTTATTATACTTTTGAAAGCGAAATGGTATAAGAGGGCAAAGTCGCGCCCTTACCAATCCCGTGCGAATTCGAGTCCGAAATAGGCGACTGCGTTGTCGTGGCAAATGTCGCGCACCAGCTTCTGCAACGCCGCTTCATCGTCGGGGATCAGCCCGGCCGCCACGTCCTCGCCCAGCAGCTTGCAAAGGATACGCCGGAAATACTCGTGGCGCGGATAAGAAAGGAAACTCCGCGAATCGGTCAGCATGCCGACAAAGCGTGAGAGCAAACCCAGCGCGCTCAGCGCGTTAATCTGCCACTCCATGCCTTCCTTTTGGTCGAGAAACCACCAACCGCTGCCGAACTGGATTTTCCCGGCGATAGAGCCGTCCTGGAAGTTCCCGATCATGGCGGCGAAGACGTAGTTATCGGCCGGATTCAAATTATACAGCACCACCTTGGGCAGGGCGTTTTCCCGGTCCAAAGTATCCAGATAACGGGAAAGGGCTCGGGCCTGGGGAAAATCTCCAATGCTATCGACGCCGGCATCGGCACCGAGTCGCTTGAGCAGGCGGCTGTTGTTGTTTCGCAAGGCACCGAGATGCAGTTGCTTGGTCCAGCCACGTTTGGCGTCCAGGCGGCCCAGATAAACCATCACATGCCAGATCCACTTCGCCGCCTGCTCCGGAGTGGCGGCGCGCCCGGCGCGGGTTTGAACGAAAATCGCCGCCGCCTCCGCCTCGGTGCAGTCGGCGTCGGGCAGGTTTTCGAGGCCGTGGTCGGAAAGCCGACCACCCAGCGAATGGAAAAACGCATGACGACGGTCCAGCGCCTCCAGCAATCCAGCGAGGTCTGCGATATCGATCCCGGCCCGCGCGGCCAGTTGATCGCACCACGCGTTAAAAACCGCCGGCGCACCCACCGCCATGAGTTTGTCCGCACGATAGGTCGGATACACCCGGGTCTTAATCCCCGCCTGGGCAATCGCCACATGGTGTTCCAGCGAATCGGCCGGATCATCCGTGGTGCAGACCACCGCGACCTTGCTCGACGCGAGAATTCCCCGTGCGCTAAACGCCTTTGTCGCCAGCTTGGCGTTGGCCAGCTCCCAAATCTTCGGCGCGTTGGCTTCGTTGATTAACAAATCGATTCCGAAAAAGCGCCGCAGCTCCAGATGCGACCAGTGGTGCAAGGGATTACGCACCAGCGACGGCACGATACGACAGTAAGCGAGAAACTTTTCGTAGTCGGTGGTCGTGCTGCCGGTGATCAAGTCCTCATTCACTCCCGCCGTGCGCAGGGCACGCCATTTGTAGTGATCCCCCGCCAGCCAGATTTGCGTGAGGTTGGCGAACTGCCGGTCCACTGCGATTTGGTCGGGCGGCAGGTGGCAGTGGTAGTCGTAGATCGGTTGATGCTTCGCCACCTCGTGATAAAGGCGTCGTGCCGTATCAGTCGTGAGCAAAAAATCGTCGTGCAGGAAAGCGGTCATGGCGGGTGCAGCGGAATGGGGAAAAGGTTAACTTTCTTTAATTTCTCCGCACAAAGAGGCTCGCGCGAAGGCCCTTGCCTGCAAACGATTTCACCACACCCCAGAAATTCGCATGCCCGACGCTCGCGTAACCCTCAAACAAGTCGCCGCCCGCGCCGGCGTGCACGTGTCCACCGCCTGGCGCGCCCTCAAAAACGACACCTACGTGGAGCCGGCCAAACGCGCCCGCATCCGCGCTATCGCCGAAGAGCTTGGCTACACCCCGGACCCCATGCTCACCGCCCTGAGCAACTATCGCCGCAAACAGGCTCCGGTCGCCTTTCAATCCACGCTGGCGTGGATCAATAACTTCCCTTTCCGCGAACAAGGCCGCACGCTGGTCAACATTGCCGGCTGCCACGAAGGCGCGCTGCGCTACGCGACCCAGATGGGATTTAAGCTGGAAGAGTTCTGGCTGGCCGAACCCGGCATGTCCGGCAAACGCGCCCGCGAGGTACTGCTCGCCCGTGGCATTCGCGGTTTGGTTTTCCCGCCCCAGCCGCTCTCCGGCACTGAACTGACCATCGACATCGAAGCCTTCGCCAGCGTGGCCATAGGCTTTTCGCTCTCGGCCCCGCGTCTGCACGTAGTCGCCAACCACCAACACAACGCCACCCTGCGCGCCCTGCGCGAATTGGCCAAGCTAGGCCACACCCGCATCGGCATGGTGGCGGCCGACGATACCCTGCGCCGGGCGAACCACAGCTTCGAGTCGCCTTACCATTTTTTCCAAGCCGTGCAGGACGAGGCGCAACGCGTGCCGCTCTTCGCCATCCCCGGCAGGGATGAGCCGGGGGACATCGCTCGCGCTCGCACCGATTTCCTCGCATGGTTCAAACGCTACCGCCCCACCGCGCTGGTCAGCCATGTAGGTGAGGTGCGCGGATGGCTGGAGGCCGCCGGGCACTCCGCACCCGCCGATGTATCTCTCGCCACCTTGTCTCGCGTCTTTGACCAGACTTGGTCGGGCATCGATCAGCAAGAGTCCGAAATCGGTCGCCGCGCGCTGGAGTTGCTCGTGAGTCTATTTCAAAGCGGCGAACGCGGCGCACCCGCCACGCCGCTGCGCTTGCTGGTGGAAGGCCGCTGGATCGAGGGCGATACGACCCGCCGGATCGGACCGCCCGCCAAAGCCCTGCTCGACCGGCTCAGTTGAGCGTCGTGGCACCCAACACCGCCTCGATCACTCGTTGGGCGCTGTAACTCGTCTCGCCGGGACTTAGGAAACGTGCGACCTCCGCCGCGTCCCGTCCCGCCGTGATCAAGGGTTCCTCCGGACCGTCGGTGCGTACTTGCCCCAGCCCTACGCTAGCCAGCAAACCATTGCACAAACACATGCGCCCGCAGGCCTCTTCGACCACGCCACCCTTGCCCAAGTAGGACTCGATCGGCTCGCCGGGACAACGGTAAGAAACGCTGCCGTCCTCGCGCCGGATGCTTTCCCGCAGATAACCGAGGTCGCACACCCGGGGCCGGGCCTCCAGCACATGGTGGTCGGAGAGACTGCCTGCGAGGTTAAGCACTTTAAAAGGAAAGCCCGTCGGAGAAGCCTTGGGATCGGTAAACACACTCACCTTGCCCTCGCGGCTCATCGCGCACACCTGAGCTTTGATGTTGGATTCGAGACCGGACTCCGCGCAAAACGCAAAGGCGGTGCCGATCTGTACGCCCGCCGCGCCCAGCCCACGCGCCTCCGCTAGGCGCTCAGGCGTGGCCCGGGCGCCCGCCAGCCAGAAGGGCAAACCGAGGGCGCGAAACTTTTCCAATTCAGGCTCGTCACGCGGCCCGTAGACCGGCTGCCCGTCCGGGCCCGGCACACGCGAGCCACGCGGCGGCGCATTATGCCCGCCCGCCGACTCACCCTCGATGACAAAGCCATCGACCCGACCAGACGCTTTGCGCGCCAAGGTGGTCGCGAGTGCGGCCGAACTTACAATGGCCAAAAACACCGGCCTTCGCAGGCTTCGGGGCGGCACCGCCAGATAATCGATGGGCTCGAAAACCATGCGCAAAGGCTGCTCCGCCGTCGCTCCAGCGGCATCAATGACCAACTCCGCCCCGCTGCCCGCCGCATAGCGGTCCAAAATGCCGGGAATCGACCGAGGCACGCCCGCCCCGACTAAAACTACGTCAACCCCCGCGAGCATCGCGCCGTAAAGGGAGGGTAAGGTCGCAAACTGGATTTTCTCCAAAAGATTCAAACCCACCACGCCGGGATGGCCCTCCTTGGCGAGAAAGACTTCGACGAAATTTGCCGCTACGGTGAGTTCCATCCAAAAGCGTGAGGGCTTGGCCGAGGGCATCGGCACAGACTTGAAGGCACTCTGAGACGGCTTGCCGCCCTCGACGTAATACGCCTCCAGCACCCGGGAGGCGAGTGCCGCATCGGGAAAGGCCTGCAAGGCCCGGCGAACATCGCCGCCTAGGTCACCCAGTTGCAAGCGCCGCGCCATCACGACCGGCAGTAAGGTGCCGGACACCACTCCCAGTTGACCGAGTCGCGAAACCGACCGCGCCAGCCGCCAGTCGGATACGGCGACACCCATGCCGCCTTGGATAATTGTAGGGAGATTCATGGATGAAAGCTTGTGTGCTGAAACCGCTAAACGTGCGATGCCGAGCAAACGGTCTTTCAGTAAAAGACGCGCCCGCTACGACGGAAGCGGCAATCACCCGCCAGCGTCATTGATTCACCATGACACAGTCCGACGCCTGCGCAGCTTATAATTAGTGCATGCGCCGCAAATCACAAAAAAGGCGCACCCCGCTCGGGGTGCGCCTTCTCGTATTCAAAAAACTGGTGACTACCGGCTCAGACTTTCGGTCCGCCTTGGGCGAGCTTGCGGGCGCGCAGGCGCAGACCGTTCAAGCGGATGAAGCCGGTGGCGTCACTCTGGTTATACCAGCTCTTAACGCCCTCCATCGAGGCGATCTTGTCGTCGTAGAGCGAGAACTGGGATTTGCGGCCGCAGGTGATGATGTTGCCCTTGTAGAGCTTCAAACGGACGGTGCCGGTCACGAATTTCTGGCTCTCGTCCACCATGGCCTGAAGCATTTCGCGTTCGGGAGCGAACCAGAAGCCGTTGTAAACCAGCTCGGCGTATTTGGGGATGAAGCCGTCGCGCAGATGAAGGACTTCGCGGTCGAGGGTAAGCGACTCCACCTGGCGGTGGGCCTGCATGAGGATGGTTCCGCCGGGGGTTTCATAAACGCCGCGGCTCTTCATGCCGACAAAGCGATTTTCCACCAAATCGACGCGGCCGATGCCGTGTTTGCCACCGAGTTTGTTCAGGGACTTCATCACG
>JAIXRU010000238.1 GCA_027485045.1 Opitutaceae bacterium
CAGGCTCCACTCGGGTCCTTTGCCGGCGACTTCGCGCAGGACCGGATCGCAGGTGCAGACCAGCCGCGCCTCGCCGCTACGCTCCAATTGGCGCACGGCCTCGTGATGACACACCGCATAGCCGCCGAGGCCGATGATCGCGATGCGCGGAGTCAGGGAAGAAGACATGGGAATACTGGGATTGAGGTTACACGCGAGACGCGCCTAAAGACCGGGGCTCCGCCAAGGCGGGCCGGTTGAATTTTAATCCACGAAACCGCTGGCCACGAAGGAGAGCAGTTTGAACTGCCACTGGCGCTCGTTCACGCCCGTCCCCTTGAAATCCATCGAGTCCATGTAAAAGCCCACCGCCGTGACCTTGTCCAAGGCCGCGCCCAGTTTGACCGGCTCTGCATTCAAATCAGCGAAAAGCGAGACCGCGGGATTGTAGGCCACCCATTTGTCTGACAGTGAACCGTGACGCTCGGCCGCGATGACCGCAAACGCTTCATCCGGGGAAGGCCGTCCGGTGCGACCCAGAAAAGTGGTGTTCACGTAATACTTGCCCCCGGTCTGTACGATCCAGCGATGCCGCAACTTTTCGTTGTATTGGTTTTTGCTCAAGGTCCAGTTCGTGGTCGAGTAGGCAAGACGGTCCAATACGAATGTCTTGGTCGGAAACACCACCGCCAGCGCGACGGAATACGTGTTGGTGGCAGGCCATAATGCCTGCGCCGTGATCGAGATCGTGTCCACCTTCACCGTCTTGGTGTTGGCCATGTCATTTTCCACCACCGCCTTGTCCGGCGGAACCGTCAGATCGGAGGGAGCCGAAGCCCGCACTTCATAACCAAGCAGGAATTCAGGACCGGAATAGTTGGCCTTGGGCGAAGCCGGCCCGAAGGGATAGACGGTCTTGGTCGCGTCGCGGGCAGCCTTGGGCATGCGGGCCAGTTCCACGTCACCCACTTCCACGTAGGCGTCGCCGGAGAAGCGCACCCGCTCGTCGTTGGCTAAAAGTTGCGCGGGAGCGAAGGCGGCCAAGGCCGCGACCAAGGCCCCCAAGGGAGCGCGAAACAGCAGGGAGTAGGATGTTTTGGAGTTAATCATAGGGGGTAATAGGGGCAGGACCACACCCTGGATGAATTCGGCACCGGAGTCAGGTTTCTTTGAGTTCAATACGTTGACGCCGTGGCTCCGCCAGGCCCGCACCAAACCGCGCTGCCGCTTTGTTCAATGAGTTGAACTGCGAGAGATTTTCCTGATCCTGCCAAATCGGCGTTGTTGGTTTAAGTTTATTCAAAATCAACCGATACAATCTTTTTAGATCTCAAATAGGATCCACCCCATGCCTACCTCTACACACGCCAGCCGCCTCCTCTTCGCTGCCTTTGTATCCTCAGGTCTAGCCTGCACCGCCCAAGCCCAAACCGTAATCAAGGCCGATAACACGACGGCGCTGAGCTCCGCAGCCAGCTACGTGGGCAATGCGCTTCCCACCACGTCCCACACACTCCTGATCGACAACACCCTCCAAGGCACCAGCCTATCGGCTGGTATCGGAACCGGCGTATCCGTGCTGGGCGTGAACTTCACGGCCGCACCGGTGAGCACCAACGCCCGGGCGTTCACGCTTACACCCAGCACGGGCAGCCTGTCCATCGGCTCCGGCGGCATCACCAAAGCCGCCGATACTTCGACGTTTCTGATCCAAGCTAGCGTGGTCCTAACGGCCAATCAAACGTGGACGATCAACGCCGTCACGGGCACGGGCACGGGCAATTTAGGCTTCCAAGGCAACATCTCCGACGGCGGATTCACTGCCACCGTCGGCGGCACAGGGCGTATAGATTTCACCGCCAACACTGTCACCGTGGGCAATGGCATCGTCTTCAACAACGCTCAGGTCGTGGTCAACGGAGGTTCTGCGGTCGTCACTTTCGGCAACGCCAACACCACGGATAACTTTTTGATCGCTCAAGGCCGCGCGATCGGCACCAGCCTGCGCAACTTCACGGAATCCAGCAGCTTTGGTGATGGTGGAACAAACACCGCGATCACCCTCGGGGGCAACGGCACGAGTGGCACATTAGAATATAGCGGCGCTACCGCTTCTTCCGACCGAACCATTCAATTTGATCGCCGCGGCGCATCATCCGAGATCCGCAACTCCAACGCCAACTCCACCCTTACCCTGTCGGGCGCCATCAGCAATGGCACCGGAACCTTCACGGGAGCGACCTCGATAGCCTTTGGCGGGGACGGCAACATCACCCTGTCGGGGACCGAGCAAATCAAAGACAACACCCAGGCGGCTGACGCCACCACGCTGAACAAAAACGGCAACGGCACCCTGACGATCACGGGATCCAACAGCAACACCAACACAGGAAACGGCACCTACCAAGGCGCGACCAACGTCAACGCCGGCACTTTGCTGGTCAGCGGCACCGGTTCGATCAACAGCACGTCCGGGGTCGCCATCGCCTCGGGCGCCACGTTCCGCTACGACAGCTCCACCGCGCTAACCCGCAACGTCACCATCAACGGCGGTCGTTTTGCCCACAACGGCTCATCCAACTACACCGGCACCCTCACCTTCACCAGCGGCACCCTCGCCGGGACTAATTTCGCCGGTCAAAACCTCTCCATTGGCACCGGCCAGACCCTGGCACCGGGCAACAGCACCGGCACCATGACGGCCGGGGCGACCACCTGGGCCAACGGCGGGGCTTTTCAGTTTGAAATAAACGACGCCACCGGCACGGCGGGCTCCACCTCCAACGGCTGGGATCTCTTCACCCCCACCACTTTGGCCCTAACCGCCACCTCCGGCCAGTTTACCATCGCGATCAACAGTCTCACCTCCGGACAGGTCGGTGGCGTGGCCCAAAACTTTGATGCCAGTACCAGCTATAGCTGGCTGTTTGTGGATGCGGGATCGGCCATCAGCAGCTTCAGCGCGAGCATCTTCGCGATTAACACCACGGGGTTTCTGAATACAACCAACGGCACGTTCTCCATCGCTCAAGGCAGCGGGGGAGATAACGACAAACTCTACCTCACTTACAGCGCCGTGCCCGAGCCCTCCACCTACACCGCCCTCGCCGGTCTCGGTGCCTTGGGCCTCGTCGCCACCCGCCGCCGTCGCCGCAGCTAGAGCATTTTAAATACAATCATGACCGGAAAAATGTAGGGCGGGGTCGCCGCACCCCGCCGTTCGCAAACCTGGTCACGCGGCGGAGGGGTGCGGCGACCCCGCCCTACATGGATACCAAGTTGCGGCTACAGTTTCACTTAAAATGCTCTAATAACTCGCCGTCCTTCTTCGCGCCGGGTTCTCACACCACTCCCACCCGGTGCAGCGTCAACCACGCCACCAGTGAGCGAAGTCCGCCTGGGACGACCACCGCGTATTCACTTCAACGCGACGAATGCGTCACCGGGCCGCGCAAACCTTCACCGTAGACCAGCCTCGGCTTGCCTGCCACGGTCAGCAGCCCCTGCGTTGGCGCGTAGACAGGGGTCAAGGCCAGGCATTTCCGTTTAAATTCACTAAAAGAACCGGCTTCGCTCTGCGACGAGGCGATCCCCATCCACGCCGATTCCCGGCTGTTGGCCCGTAATTCGCACCCTTGGGCGACGTTACTGTACTTTACCAGGGGCACACTGCACCAAAGGGCGGCGTAGCCTTCATTTTTGCGCGCAAAGGCCCAGTGGCCGTCGACCGTTTCCTCGTCAAAGGCAGCCGAGGGCCACCAGGCATGGGTGAACGGCACCAGGGAATCCGGATTCAGGCGATAGATAGCCAGCACCCGGCCTTCGCTGGCGGCGATGGTCGGCGCAGACTGTTCACCCACCCAGTAGCCAGGCCTTGCATCCAGGATCTCATCGTGGCTGGCGGGGCTTTGCGTGAAAATCCGGGCGTGTCCGCCGAGGGAGATTTCCCAGAGATGATGCTGGTACATGCTCTGGCCGGGGGCGAGGAACTTGAAGGGATTAGCCTCCTCTTGGACCACCGCACTGGGATTGGTGGAAGTTCCAAGCAGATAGTCCTTGGTGCGCCGGAGGTAGACCACGGTGCCGCCCATCGTGTCGCTCCGTTCTATGTCCTTTTGGAGCAGCGGGTCCATCGGCAGGCCCTTGTAAGTGCTATGGGCCAGGGCGGTGCTGATGGTATTGGGCGAAAAAATGGCCGTCGGCGAATACCACGACTGGATGGCGCTGCGTCCCTCCAGCTGGGGGGCCAGCAACTCCTGACGGTAGGAGCGCCCGTTCGGTCCCAGGGTAAAACCACGGAAGGAATGTAGCGCGGAGAACGACAGGATGTGGTCCATCATCCGTCCGGCACGCGCGCGAATATCCGGATCTTGGTCGTAGTCGTATAGATTTACCAAAGCCAGGAAAGTTTCGTTGTTATAGGCTGGGGCGAGGAATTCGTGGATGCCGCTCCGCTCGCGCACCGTGAACCAGTCCTTAAGGCGTTTCCGGGCGACTTCCGCCTGGTCCGCCGCCGCCCGGCCGCTGCGCAGGAAGGTGCCATCCGGATAGAGCGCCGCCACGAGCCGGGACGAGGCATGCAGCATCACTTGGTGATTCTCGCTCGAAAAAGTCATCGTCCCGATTTCCCCTTCGTCGCTCCAATAGGTGGAATCCAGTAACTCACGACGCAACACCTCGCGCTGCCGGGCGGTCAGCCGATTTCCATCGGCAAAAAGCAGTCGGATGGCGGCGTTGGTCTGGAAATCGGTCGTGCCATCCCGATTGGCGATGGCGGCGACCGCCCGATCAACCTCCGCCTCAACCTGGGGATCCGTCGCCGGCACCCCGTCATCCAGCAGGCGCAAGACCTTCAAACCAGCGAACAGGGTCCAATTAATGTCCTGCCGCGACGCCAACAGTTCCTTGCGATGCTCCGCCAGGTCCGACGCCGTTCCCGAGCGCAGCGGGGCGAGCCAGGGCCAATCGAAGGCCTTCCTGATGCCAGACTCCTTTTCACCGACCTCCACCCAGAGGCCAAGGACCTCATCTCCCAGATCGGACAAACGCAAGGTAGTGCTGCCTGCGGGCCAGACTGCACTGCGCGTTTGCAGAGTCGGCCGCCACGGGAGGATGTGACCCGCGAAAATGATCCTTACCGGAAACTCCGGGGACTGCGTGGCCGTCAAGGTGCCGTCGCGATCACTGCGGAGGCCCTGCAGCCATTGGTGCTGGGTCAGATGTTGGGCAAGGACCTCGTTGGCCACCGGCAAGCGCACCGTCACCGCGACCCCGGGATCAGTCACTCGCAGACCAGTCTGAAAGGGCACATTACGCTCCCCCAGACAGGTCCGGCGAATCACGATTCGATTAAGGCCCGGCACCAGAGACAACTTCACCGGCACCCCTTGGACCGAACTCTGGGTCACGAAATGAGTGAGCACGCTTTTGCCATTGAGGTATAGCTCCACTCCGCCCCGATCCAGCCACACCAAGCCGGAGACTTCGCCTGCCTTTGGGGCATGCAGATCCGTGACCAGGCAGGCCTCGACGAAACTCAACTGCCGGTAGAATTGATAATCGGCAATGCAGGCCCCATCGCCCAGTATCCGAATCTTGGGGCGGGTTCCGTCCGCCAAACTACCGAGTTCATTGGCGGACAGATCCTGGAGCGAAAAATGGGACGGCTGACCCAGCGCAATTTTCCTTAAATTCTTGTTTTCACCCGCGGCCAGGACCCGCACGTGCCGGCCGGTGTAGAGCCAGTGAGCCACGTCGCCGTTGGGACCAAGGGGGAAGGTGCCTTCCACAGCCCAAACATTGGATACCGCCAGCAAAAACGCGGCGGCGCAGGCCAGAAGACGACTGATTCGACGAAGATACAGGAGTTGCGAATTCATGACTGGGGGACGACGGGGCCGGGACCGGCCGGCGACGGATAACGAGTCGTTGGAGTGGGTTTCAGGTAAGCGAAGCTCCGATGCAGGCATGAAGCACACGACGGAAGTCCGCAGGGTAGGGGAAGTGCGGCCAGACTGCGCACTGCTTTTACGAGCGCAAAGGCCATTATATTCAAAACGTTGAATATAGCGGAAAATTCAAATGCAGGTAATCGAAGCAATGAGTTGAACCCGGTCGGATTCCGCCAAGGCTTGCCCGATGGGAAAAATGGCCAACCGGGTGTCATTGCAAGATATCGCCAGGGAAGCGGGCATGCATATCTCGACCGTTTCGCTAGCCCTGCGCGATGATCCGCGTCTTTACGAGGAGACGCGCACCCGGATCAAGGCGATAGCCGCGCGTCTGGGTTACCAGACCAATCCCTTGGTCAGCGCGTGGCTGCAACAGGTGCGCAAACCGGAGATGGCGCAAGCGGGAGTGGGGCTGGCTTTTTTTTTCGGACTAAACGCCAGCCCGCGAGTAGCGACCGAGCCCTACTACCAAAGCCTGGTCGAGGGCGCCAGGGCCGAGGCCGTCGCGCTCGGTTACCTGACTTCGGAGGTGCGCTTCGGCCGCGACGATGAGGTCCGCCTGCTGAAGGCGCTCGCGCAACTGCGCTACCGGGGCGTGCGCGGGGTGCTGCTTTTCGACCCGGCCGAGTGCCTCACGCCCAAGGTGGCGCGGGAACTCGAGGAAGGCTTCGCGGTGGTGGTCATGCTGCGTTGCGGCGGAGGCGCGCGTTTCCACCGCGTGGGCACGGAAATCGGCGGCAACGTCGCCCTCGCCCTCCAGCGGCTGCGCGACACAGGCAGACGGCGCATCTGCTTCCCGGTTAAACCGGGAAGCATGGACCGCGTGCGCAAGGAAGCCCTCGCCGCCTACCTCGGACAACAACAACTCTGGCCGGTCGAGGAACACGTGCCCCTGCCCGCCGAGGAGGTCGAGCACGACCCCCGGCTCTTCATCCCGTGGCTGCGCGCGCAAAAAGCCGACGCCGTATTGAGCGTCAACTACCTGCTGCACGATCACTTGATTAATGCGGGCTACCGGATACCCGCCGACCTGGGCTTCGCCCACCTCGGCGTGGATGTGAACCCCGCCCTGTCCGGTATCGTCAACCGGGGCACGGTAGTCGGCCGCACCGCCGTGTTCCAACTGGCAGGTTTAATCGCAGCCAACCGTTTTGGATGCCCGGAAATTCCGCTCAACACCCTCGTGCCAGGAATCTGGCGCGAAGCGCTGGAGCCGCCCAAGACGCCGCCCGCACCCGAGGTCAGTCTCAAGCCGCAAGCGCGGCCAAAAACGGGAAAAACCGTCACGCCCGTGCGCAAACCCGGGAGCCAGTCCGTTACCACCAAACGCACCCGCAAGGACCCAGCCTCAGCGGGCGGCGGGTAAACTCGCGGCCGCCGGCGCAGCGTAGGAGCGCACATCGTCGACGATGCGGTTGAGCTGCATGCCGCCATCCTGCGGGAAGATGACCACCAGCGTGCGCTGATTCGGACGAAAGGCCCAGTTGTTGCCATAGAGGCGGCGTGCACCCTGCTCGTTAAACAATCCGATCGCCGCGTAGCGCATCTGCGGCGGTGCCGCCGGGTCCAGACCGAGATTTATCTGGTGCATGGCGCGAGGCGACAGGCTGAACTTGTCTTCGCCCACCACTACGCGCAGCTCGACCGGGGTTAGGTTGATAAAGCGACACGCGCTGGGCGGAAACGAACGCAAATCATCGCTCAGGGCGACTACGCGATAAGGCAGAGCCGCGCCTGCTTCGTTCTGGAGAAAGATCAACAAGGGCCATTCGCCCGCCGCGCCCACCTCGGCCTCGGCTACGGTCTGGCGCACCGGTTTTTGTTCGGGGCCGGGCACGAGACGGAAGAACACCAGACGCTCCGTCCGGGGGTGACTGTAGAAAGCGGAGCGCGCCGCATCCTTGACCACCAGCGGGACGTTTTTTCCTCCGAGATCGTAGAACAGGTCATCGGCGACGACACCCCAGCCGAGGGTGCGAAACTGGAGCTGGCCGTCGTCCGCAGGAGCCTGGGCGCGCGCCGGCACCCCAAGCAAAAAGACGAAGCAGACAAGGATTCGGGTAAGGTTAGAGTTCATCGTTGGTGAGCCACCGGAATCCCACGATCTGGAAGCGGCGGCCGAAGTTCATGTTGTCTACATTGGTGGGCGGAAACACATGGGCGGGGTCGGCGGCGGCATTAACGTAATCGGGGTTGCGTTGCACCACTGCCTCGGCCCAGGCCCGGCCGGTTCTCGCCTGCGTCGTCGGATTGATCGACTCGCCGTAGACCCGTACCACAAAGGTGTCGGAGCGCGCCGACATGGCCGGGGAAAACGCCTGCACCAGATCCTGCTGCATCAGGTAGCCGGGCATGCCCACGGTGGAATTGAGGGTCTGGCCGGCTCCGTCGAGAGCATGTTCCACTTTCAAAGCAACCGACTCATGCGATAAACCACGCTGCCCGACCACGTTCACGAGTGGATCGCCCGCCGATTTGATATCCGCATTGATATCCGGACTGGTGGTGTCGATCGCCGCCTGCAAGGCCCCTGCCCAAGTAAGATTGCCCGCCGCACCGAGTCGGCGGTTGAGGAAATCGCCCATCGAAAGGAACGGGCCGCGCAACTTCACCTGCTGGACGATGCGGGTGGCCAGCTCGGTGAGCTGATCATCGGACAAGGCGCGCACGCCACTCCATGGCTTGTTTACCTCGCCCTCGCTGGTCGCCGACCAGAAGCGCGGGATCGGGTTGAGCAGTTCGTTTGGGTTGAAGGTTTTAACCGCGCGGTCAGCGGCCACGAAGAGACGCATCTCATTACCCGAAAGGCTGCCCAGCAGGGCCTTCCAGGCCTCGATCGAGGTCGAGTTCACGTTGAACGCGCCGTCGAGCATGAGATTGGCGGCGGCTTTTTCCACGTCGCGCAGGTCTGCCAGCGCGGGATTGCCTCCGGCCGTAGCGGCACGCGGCCTTATACGAGCGTTGAGCAAAGACTTACTGGCATCGGCCAGCGCTGCGGCGCCGGGATTAGCCAGGTTAAAATCTCGCCAGACCTCCGGAAAGGTAGCCCCGGCCGGGGGCACGGTGGACAGGAAAAACCGGTCAAAGAGCGTCGCGTTGCTGAGAAAACTATCGTCCATCATCAAGTAGTGACTGCTTGTGGACTTAGTATTCTGCACGAGGTTATCCGTTGTAAGTATAAAGGGATTGGCCAGCGAGCCGCCCACGAACATCGAGCCCAGGTCACGATTCTGATAGCTGGCGATGCTGTTAAAAAGTCCGGTCGGCATGTGCATAAACTGCCCCAGGGAAACCAGCGGTTGGTTGGGTACGTCCCGCAGGATCCGGCGCGCACCTAAGCCCTCCCCCCCATCCGGCACACCCACGGGCTTATCCCCGTAATGTGTTTCCCACGGCGAGTCCGGTGTGCGCTGGAAGCTTTGCACCTCACCAGCGGTGGTCGAACCAAAGGTCACCCCCATCGCGGCGCGATAAATCTCCGCCCACGTGATGCCTGACTTATTATCGAAAGCTGAAAAGGACGGCGCATTACCATGAAAGGGGGCTATAATCACATCGGGGTTGGAAAATTGCTTAGAACTTGGAGCGTTTTTTAGACCCTTGCGGCGAATAAAATAGCCGGTGATACGATAGGGCGTATCTCGCATGGCACCGATGGTTAGATTCGGCCACTTCGCGGACGTACTGCTCACCCCATTGCCGCCGTCTCCCCCTTGTATGCGGGTGGCTGGGTCTGTACTATTTCCATCGTTAAATGGCCATTTGGAGGCCGACGGATCCACAAACGTATCCGCATTTTGCGCCAGCAATTCTAAGCTGGAAATGGTTACCTCCACCTTCGCTTCTTTATTGGTTGTCCCTAGGAAGTCGGGCAGATCGCAATACTGCGAAGGTAGATCGTAATACTGCGAAATCACGTTCAAGGGAGAACCAAGATCATTAAAAGTGATCGCATTTTGGATCGCACTGGCTGACGCGCTGGCAGAAACCGATATATCTCTGTCCAAGCCAAAAACCCTGGTTTCACCAGGCTCCAAATCCGTCGAGCCCGCCGCTGTGCGCATGGTGAAACGCCCGAGGGGATTTACTTGATTAAGATTCACCACGGCAGGCACCGCCATACCATCCACCTTCACCGTGATGTTCACCCGTTTGGTGGCGCTAGTATTCACAAAGGCCCCGTAGTTACGCTGAAACTGAAAACCGGCTGCGGAGATGCGGCAATTATAGGGATTATACAAAACTATCTGCGGAATATAGTGTAGACGGAGCTTGTACGTAGAGGTAGAGTCATCGAGGTAACTGGAAAGCCCGATGTCCAAACGGGACGACACCACTTCGGGCACGATGCCGCCCAATTTCACCACTTGCCCCGCCAACCGCGTCGAAACCACCCGTGGACTCAAGGTCAACGGCAGCGTGGCGAGCGAACCGGAGGTGGTCGGCGTCACCGTGTTTTTCACGGACACGCCACTGGGCACGGGTGTGCTCGGTTTATACAGGTTGTAATAAGCATAGAGGCCAAACCAAGGCAGCCCGTCGGTCACGCCGAGCATTAAGGGGAGGGTGGGATTGGGCACGGTCAGCTCGGGGTTGTTGCGATAAAGCATGGCGGCACCGTAGCCGTAGTTATCGACCAAGGTTTTATAGGCATCCGGGCTGGAGCCTTCGAAGGCGGCGGTGAGGTCTTTTTTCAAGCCGCCGTTGCGCACGTCGGCCAGCACGCCCCGGGCATGCAGGGTCACATCCGTGGCATATTTTTTAACGTCCAGCGATGTCGGCGAGCTGGGCAGGAAACCTAGCTGGTTTATATCAACCAGGCGGGCTAAGTCGGCGGCGTTATTGACCGAGCGGAAGTCGGCTTTGGCATCCGCCATCAAACCCGGGATTTTGTGCAGGGCATTGGCCTGGGGGGCGAGGAAGTGCGATTGCCCTTTTTCCTTGTCGCCCGGAGCCCCGAGCGTGGGGTCGGAGAGGTTCACCTTGGCCTTCACTCCTTCGTCCGCCACCCAGTAAGCATACTTGCCCAGAGTGGCTTTGCCGGTGTCGCCCAACCCGGCCACGGCCGTGCCGGCGACCTCGATGGGAATAAGGGGCGCGGACACCGCGATCTTGCCGTCGGGGCCGAGCTTGCGGGCCAGTTCGGCGGAGTTCTCGGGCGTCGCCTGCCAGGTCGCGGGATTGATGGCGCTATTATCCACCGCTGTCACCGCACTCGCGGTCGGGGCGCCGGATACCATCCAGGTTACCCGGCTATTCGTCTCATTGGGATTATCCGTGCTCCAGCGCCGCAAGGTGGGCGAGGAGCCCGCATCGAGCTGGTTGTTGGCCCCGCCGCCAGGATTGCGGGTTATCCAAGTACCCGTCCAAAGCGGTTGACGCAGCGCTCCCGTTCCCTCGTTGCGCAAGGCGGTCGAACCCGTATCCAGGATATCCGCCCGGGCCGTCACCCGTTGATCGGGCCCGGCCGCCTGCTGGAGCTGGCCGAGGGCGACGTTAAGGGCGAACAGCGCGTTTTGGCGCGCCTGGGCGAGATTCTGGCTGTTCCCGGCAACCTGCGTCTCCACCCGGGTCAAGGTCGCCAAGCCGACCAAAATCAAAACCAGGAAGGCGACCAGGACCACCGTGACCAGCAGGGCGAAACCAGAACGCGCATCGCGTTCCGGCGGGGTAAACTTCGGGGTGGGATTCATGGGGATTTACTG
>JAIXRU010000086.1 GCA_027485045.1 Opitutaceae bacterium
GATACGATGGGACGGGTTTCCTGAAAACGACGCACGGCGGGCTGAACCAACTCCCTGACCAACGCGGTGAAATCCAGACCTATGCACCGTGCGCTCATCGGCAGGAGACTGGTTTCTTTCATGCCGGGCAGCGTGTTGATTTCCAGCAGATAAAACTCAAATTCTGAAATTAGTATAAAATCCACCCGGGCATAGTCGCGGCAGCGACAGGCCGCGAAAGCCGCCTCGGCCGCAGAAGCCACCGCCAGCGTGGCCGTTTCCCCGAGCGGAGCGGGCGCCAGGTACTCGGTCGCACCCTTGGTATACTTGCTGGCAAAATCATACACCCCGGAGCGGGGCCTGATCTCAACAACCCCCATCGCTTTGCCTCCCAGCACCCCGACGGAAAGCTCGCGGCCCACCAGTCGTGGCTCGGCAATCCAGTTACCCGGGGTTAATGCGGCCAGCGCAGCGGCGATGGCGGCCAGTCCCTCCGGTAAAACCAGCCCTACGCTGGATCCCTGGTCATTCGGCTTAATAACGATGCGATCGGTGCCCAGCTCTGCGATTAAACTATCGGCATCCGGACGGTCCACCGCGTTGAACAACCGGTCTGCCGCCACCCTCACTCCCGCCTCCTTGGCGGCGTTTTTGGTCGCGGCTTTATCCATCGTGAGCGCAGAGGCTGCCGCACCACAACCGGCATAAACGATCCCGGCGGCATCCAGCAGCCCTTGCATCTGACCGTCCTCGCCAAAGGTGCCGTGCAAAGTGGAAAAAACCACATCACGCGCCGGATCGAGCCCGGCGGGCAAAGCCTCAGACGTGACGTCCAGCAGGCGTGTTGGCCAAAGCCTGGCCAACGCGGCGGCGGCGGCGGCACCGGACCCCAGCGAGACCTCACGCTCCGAGGAAATGCCTCCGGCCAAGACCGTGATGCGAGGGGTGGATAGGGGGATAGACATGTTAAAGCACTTCTTTCCAGTCCTTGCCATAGAGCAGGACTTCCGGTTCGAGCCGCACGCCCTGGGCTTGCTCGACGCGGGCGCGCACCCGGCGCACCAGCGCGATCACATCCGCCGCGCGGGCATGATCGTGATTCACGATAAAATTCGCATGCACGGGCGACACCTCGGCATCCCCCACCCGCTCGCCCTTAAGCCCTGAAACATCAATCAGACGTCCGGCCGAATCCCCCGGCGGATTCTTGAAAATACAACCGGCCGAAGGTTCACGCGGCTGGGATTTTTTTCGTTTGTCGCGATACGCCTCCATCTGGGCGGTGACCTCCGCCCCGGCCACAGTCTGTGCGGGTCGCAGCGTGGCGGCGACCGCGATGGCATTTTCCAATTCCGCGCAATGCCGGTAATCCACATGCATCGCCGTCTTCGGCAGCGTGCGCCGCTCCCCCGCCAGGGTGATAAACTCAACGCTCTCGACCACGTCGAACATCCAGCCGCCCATCGCGCCCGCATTCATGCGCAGGGCACCACCGACGTTACCCGGTATGCCCTCAAGAAACTCAAACCCGGCCAGACCCGCCTTGGCCGCAAGCCCGCACAAGTTTCGCAGGCGCAGCCCTGCCCCCACCCTCACCCTGCCGTCGCCCATGGGCGAAAAACTTTCCCAAAACGTATGCCGTAAACTCAACACCAGCGCGTCCACGCCCTCGTCCGGCACCAGCAAATTGGAACCGCGCCCCAACGGCAGCACCCGCAAGCCCAAGAGGTGGGCTCGGCGGATCAACGCCAGCAAATCACCTTCGTTGGCGGGCTCGGCATACAACCTCGCCGCCCCGCCGACCCCCAGTGTCGTCTTACCTGCCAAAGGGGCTTCCCGTTGAATCTTCGTATCCGCCGAAAGACACGGTGCCAATTCCCCCGCCAATCGATCCCACCACCCCGCAGTATCCCGACCCGCAAGCCACGCCCTCGCAGAAACGTCCAAATCACCCGCGCCCACGATCGCCACGACATCCCCAGGTCGTAAATCCGCATCCAGACGCTCGTAAACCGCGCGGTGTTCCCCGGGCAAATACACCAATGGCAAAGCGGCATGGGCCAGGCGAATCTCACCAGCTAAATCCGCGCTCGTACCTCCCGCCAGCACAGGCTCTCCCGCTCCGTAAACATCCAGCAGATAAAGCGCATCCGCCGCACCCAGCGCGGCCGCAAACGCGGCGCGAAACTGCGCCGTGCGACTGAAACGATGCGGTTGAAAAACCACCCGCAGCCGCCCCTTCTCCGGCACACGACCACGCAGCCCGGCGAGCAGCGCGTTAATCTCTGCCGGATGATGCGCGTAATCTTCCACCACCATGAAACCCGCTCCGCCGGCCACCACCGCCTGTCTCCGCCGCACCCCGGGATAGTTCGCCAGCAAATCGGCTCGTAACCGCGCGCCGCAAATCTCTGCCACCGCCAGTGCCGCCGTGGCATTCACGGCGTTAAATTCGCCAAAGGCCCGCACGCTTGCCTCGGGCAGATTGAATTTACCGCCCAGACTGATTTCCTGCCGGGCCGGACCTGAAACCTTGGTGGCGGTTAAAGCATATTCTCCGCCCAAACCGAACGTGCTCACCTCTCGACTGGACGCGACCCGTCTCGATAACTCGCAAGCCGCGTTGATCAAGATCGCCCCCGTCGTGCGTTCAAACAGACCCGAAAAGGCCGCCTCCAAATCCGCTTGGGTGCGATAATGGTCGGGATGATCCCAATCTAGATTCACCACCACGGTTAACTCCGGCCTGAACCGGCTTATCGTGCCATCACTTTCATCAATCTCCGCGACAAGCCACGCATCCTTGCCCGCGGCCGCCGGTGCCAGAGTATCATCCGCGAACAATCCGCCGCCAACATACCCAGGTTCATAACCCGCCGCGCGCAAAGCCGTGAAGAGCATCGCAGTCGTAGTGGTTTTTCCATGCGAACCGCAAACCGCCACCAGACGTCGGGCCGACGCCAGCTCGGCCAGCAACTCGCCGCGCCGGACCACGCGCAAGCCGCGGGACAGCGCCGTCACCAACGCGGGATGGGTCGAATTAATCGCCGAGGAAACGACCACCAACTCGACTCCCTCGGGCACCACACCGGCTTCCACCAACTCTACGCCGGCGCGTAAAAGCTGAAACTCCATCGGCGCAGACATCGCATCGTCGCCGCCGCTCACCCCATAACCCAACCCTGCGCAGTAAATCGCCAAAGGACCGAGTCCCATTCCCCCCACCCCGACCAAATGCAAACGGCGCACCCGCGTACCGAAAAGCGCGTCAGGAGCCAGAGGGGAAAGTGACGCTTCGGAGTTCATGCAACAGGCGCGACCAAGGTCGCCAAATCATCGAGGATAAAGTTCAAGGCCGGCTCTGCCGCGATTCGGACCAAGGCCTGCCGGTGCGCGTTAAGACGGATCTCATTTGATAGCAGCTCCGTCACTTGCGCGGTCAAATCGCCCAGGGTGTTTTGATCCACCACGACGCCTCCGCCCTGAGCCGCGAACCAGCTCGCATTGGCGCGCTGGTGGTCATCCGCCGCCTGTGGATAAGGGATTAGAATCGCCGGTGCACCGATCTGGGCAAACTCGGCCAGGCTGCCCGCGCCCGCCCGCGCGACCACCAAATCGGCGGCCGACAATAAGGCAGCCACGTCATCGCAAAACGGAATCCACGCCGACCTCACCAGTCTCCCGCTCGACGTCGCGTACTCGGTAAACTCCGCCGCGCCTTTCCCCATGCCGGTCACGCAGGCCAATTGCACGCCCTGGTTGGCGAGTTCGCCCACCGCAGCCCGCGCCCAGGCGTTTAGCGGCGTGGCTCCCTGGCTGCCGCCAAAAACCGCGAGGATTTTTTTCGATGGATCTAGGCCCAGCCGGCCGGCCGCTTCAGCTCGCGGCAGTCTGACGATCTCAGCCCGCACTGGCAGACCCGCCGCCCGGATTTTTTTCGAAGCCACGCCGGGGATGTTTACACCCGTCGGAAGATACACCCGGCGCGCGAACCGCGCCAGATGCCGCACCGCCTTGCCCGGCACCCGATTCGCCTCGTGCAGCGCGACCGGCACCCCGTGCATTGAACCCGCCAGAATAACACTCGCGGTGGTAAAGCCGCCAAAGCCGACGATCGCCGCCGGACGAAGCGAGCGCACCAGCTTTAACCCCGCAGCAAATCCTTTGGTCTGCGAAACTACGAAGCGCCCAAGCACACCCGGATGCGCACCGAACGGAGAACCCGGAATCGGTTCAAAACGCAGCGCAGGATATTTCTGGGCCAGGCGGGCATCCACTTTTTTCTGACTGATCAACAACACCGCGCGGTGACCGCGGGAAGCCAGGCCCTCGGCCAACGCGATGCCAGGCGACAAATGTCCACCGGTGCCACCGCAAGAGAGCAAGAAGGTGCGTGACAGAGCGGACATCAGCTAAAATCCCTGCGACCGGGCAAAACATGTTCCCGTGACCAGGCTCGGCGGGTATTCACCAAGAGGCCGACGATGATACCCATAAGCACGAGGTTGGACATGCCCGCGCTGACAAACGGCAGCGACATTCCCTTGGTGGGTAGTCTGCCTGTCACTACGCCGAAGTTCACAATCGCCTGAAGTGCCATGATCATCAAGGCACCCGCCACCAGCAGATATTGAAACAAATTGGGCGCGCGGCGCAGGTGCAGTAAGCCGCAAAGGAAAATAACCCCGAACGCCGTCACCGTCGCCAGAGTGGCAAACAAGCCCAGTTCCTCCCCCACAATGGCAAAAATGAAATCGGTATGCGCCTCTGGCAGGAAATAAATCTGCTGACGGCCCTGTCCCAAACCGGTGCCACCCACTCCACCCGCCGCAAAGGCCAGGAACGATTGGTAAACCTGATACGTGCCGCCCTGCTTGTTGCCCTCCACATCGAGAAAGGCGGTGATACGGGTCAGGCGATTGGAATTTAAAGCTACCGCCGTGGCGAAAAACACCGCACCCATGCCCACACTGATAAATATGTAACGCCAGCGCGCCCCGGCGAGAAAGAGCATCACCACGCCGACCGCGCCCACCAACGCTGCCGTGCCGAAATCAGGTTGTAGCATAATCAAGGCGCCCGTTGCTCCGATTATTCCCAGCGGGTAGGCAAAGCCTTTTCTGAATTCGCCCATGGCTGACTGGTTAATCGCCAGATAGTGCGCGAGAACGAAGACCAACCCGATCTTCGCCAACTCGGATATCTGAAAACGCACCGGTCCAAAACCCAACCAACGCCGGGAGCCATTGACGCTTATACCGATGCCGGGAATCGCGACCAGGAGCAGAAGTAAAACGATGCCTCCCGTTATCAACCAAACGTGGCGGCGGGCATATTCGAGATCAACCCGGCTCACGAAAAATCCCGTCCCCAAGGCGAGGGCGAGACCGAGAATCTGTTTCCAGAAAAATGCCGACGACTTGAAAGCCGTCGCGCTGAATACCGCGATCAGGCCCAGCATCGCCAAAGCCGCCACGCAGACCAGAATGATCCCGACCGGATTTAAGACGACACGCGGCTGCAAAGTCCCCCGGTCAGGCGGCAGTTCAAGTTCGCGATTGGTCATCGGTGACGAGAATGATCAAGCAGCAGGTAACGCCATAAGGGACGCGCCTAGCTTACTGGATACGAATAAGCGGCACCGCGCTGGGCTCCACCGGAGAAACCGGGGTTACGGGAGTGAAGCCTTCCACCGGGGCGACCGGAGAGACCGGCAAAACGGGCTCTTCCCGAACCACCGGGGATGAGGGAATCGCAGGTGCGGCTTGAGTAGTGGTCGCACGCGCCTCGGTGCGCGCACCGGACGGGAGTTTGATGACTTGGCCGACGCGCAGTTTTGCAGGGTCCGTAATGTTGTTAAGCGTGCCGATTTCGCCGACCTTGACCCCGTATTTCCGAGCAATCGAACCCAGGGTATCCCCAGGCGCGATGGTGTGCGTAGCGCCGCTCGCACGAGGGGTCGCGGCAGGCGCAGGTGCCGGGGTCACCGGAGCGGTTGGCGCGCTATCCGGGGAGGTGAGCGGGGCGGCATTTCCGGGAATCACCAGTTTTTGTCCGACCCGCAGATTGTCATTGGAAAGATTATTGGCGGTGCGCAAAGCCGCGACGGTGGTTCCGTGTTTACGGGCAACCGTGCCCAAAATGTCGCCCGGCTTTATCGTGTAGGCATTGGCGGCTTCCGAAGCCAAACCCGATGTTGCGGAGGCAGCGCGAGCCGGCACCGCGAGTTGCTGACCGAGGCGCAGCGTAGCCGAGGGGGCGAGCTTGTTGGCGGCGGATAACTCAGCCGTAGTGATTCCATACTTCTTCGCAATCGTCCAAAGACTATCCCCTTTGACCACCGTGTGGGTAGCTGAAGCGGCCGCAGGAGGCGCTTCCGGAGCGACCACCGCAGAAGGGCGCGTAGGAGCAAAGTGAATGGTGGTATCTGCCGTAGCGGAAGGGGCGCTGCTCACCGAAGCGTTGCTAACGACGGACGGCACCGAGACCGCCGAACCCGCGTTGATCGCGTCATTGCTCATTGGCGCGACGGGCGTCGCGGCAAGGCTGTCCACCGGGGAGTTGGTCACGCCCGCATTGGCCGGACTGGTCTCCTCCGGGCGGGGCTTGGGCTTTCCCGTGGAACGGCAACCCGGCGTTGCAAATATGACGGTAAAGACAGCGGCGTGAACCGCTACAACAAGTGCGAAGACGTGGGTGAGTTTCATGGATTCGATGATGTTAAAAGATGGGAAAAAATGTGGGTGCTATCGCGTCATACGGCCAACGGTGCAAACGAATGGTTACGCACTAGCTGAACAAAAAGATCTCCGCGTTCGGCGTAGCTCTTGAACTGATCGAGGCTGGCAAACCCCGGACTAAGCAGGAGATGCTCTCCAGGAATGGCAAGGGCCGCAAGCGTGCGAACGGCCTCAGCGAGATCGCCGCAAAGAGTACTCGCAACCCCATACTCGGCGCAGGCGTCGGCCAGCGCATGGCGCGTCTCCCCAATCAGGGCGACATGCCTCACCCGGGGGGCAATCCTTTGCACAAAACCAGCCAAGTCGCCCCCCTTGGATTTACCGCCGGCAATGAGCAAAACCGGTTGCTGAAATCGTGCGATGGCCGCTTCGGCAGCGTGAAAATTAGTCGCCTTCGAATCGTTCCACCAAGTCACGCCTCCTTGCACCGCGACCTGCTCCAGTCGATGCCTCGCCGGGGCAAAAGTGCGGGCGGCGGCGTAAAGCAGGCTCTCACGAATGCCCTCCGTCCGCCACCAGGCCGCGATAAGCAAAAAGTTTTCCCGCTGTGGATAATCGGCAAAAAGCGTGCCTTGCAGCAAAACGTCGCCCGGCTCGTTTTCCGTCGCCACGCAGGCTTCGTCAGGCAGCGACTGCCCAAACTTAGTGGCATAGAAACGCACACTCGTGCCGACGTGCACATGCCCGCCGATGCAGCGTTCCAACAAGCGCCATTTGGCGAGAAAGTACGCCGCCATGGTGCCGTGACGTTCCAGGTGGTCCTCTGCGAAATTCATCCAAATCACGCTGTCGGCGCGAAAGTGCCGCAGCGTCTCAGCTTGGAAAGAGCTCACTTCACACACGGCAATTGCCTCCGGGCCCCCGCCGAGCCGGTCCACCACCAATTGCGACAAGGGGAAACCGATATTGCCGGTCGCCGTGGCGTCCCGTCCGGCGGACGTAAGCGCGTGGGTAAGGAACTCGGTCGTGGTCGTTTTTCCATTGGTGCCGGTTATGGCGATCAAGGGCCCGCGCCAAAACAGCGCGGCAAAATCGAGCTCGCCCAGACAGAGCGCACCACACGTGCGTGCCAGCGAAAGCCAGGGATGGGTAGGTGGGAAACCAGGGGAGAATAAAACCAGACCGCACTGCTCTGCGGTGACTGCGGAAAACAACCGCTCGGCACCCGCCTCGCCCTTGGCGTCATACACTTTGGCCTCGGCACCCAGCGCGTTCACCAGGTTCGCCAGCGCACGACCACTCACCCCGCCGCCTAGAATGGCGACCGGACGGGAAAGTAAGGGACGTATGAATTCAGGTATGAACACAGTGCTTAACGGATTTTCAGAGTGGCCAGTCCGGCCAGCGAACACATGAGCGAGATCACCCAGAACCGCAGCACCACCTTGGTTTCAGGCCAGCCGAGTTTTTGAAAATGGTGATGGATCGGAGCCATTCGGAAGAACCGGATGCCCTCGCCCGTAGGACTGCGTCGCTTGGTATATTTGAAGTAAGAAACCTGTATGATAACCGAAACCGCCTCGGCGACAAACACGCCGCCGACGATGGCAAGAGTGAGCGGTTGCTGCACCATGAACGCGATCACCCCGATCAGACCTCCCAAGGCCAGTGAACCGGTATCGCCCATAAAGACCTCCGCCGGATGTGAATTATACCACAGAAACGCCATACCTGCGCCGACCAGCGCCGCGCACAGCACCGCGAGTTCACCCGTGCCCGGTACGAAAGAGATGAGGAGATAAGCGGCGATTTTCGAGTTACCCGCCGCGTAAGCCATGATGCCGTATACCAGCGCCACCGTGATGGTGCAGCCTATGGCCAGACCATCCAAACCATCGGTCAGATTGATCGCGTTGGAGAATCCCACGATCCAGAAAAACATCATCACAAACAGCGCGATCAGCCCCAGTGAACCGGCGAAAATAAAGATCGGTTCCTTAAAAAACGGCACCCAGAGCTCACGTATCTTTTCGGAACTGGTTGGGTGAAAAACTAAGATCACCAAGGTCACTATAGTTACCAAAGTCTGCCAGAACATCTTCTCCCGTGAACTGATGCCGTCCTTGTTTTTCCTTACCGCCTTGATGTAATCGTCGCGAAAACCCACCGCGGTAAGAGCCGTGTAAACGAACAATGCGGTGACCACCCAAACGTTGGGCTCGGCCCACAGGAGCGCGCTCACAAAGACAGCGGCAAAAATCAGGAGTCCGCCCATCGTGGGGGTGTTTTTCTTATCGAACCGGGAAGCGAGTTCCCCGGTGCGTGAATCATCATAATGCTGGCCAAATTTCAGACGGCGCAGGTGCGTGATCAACCAGGGCCCGATCACAAAACCGATTACCGTAGCGGTGAGCGCGGCCAAGAGGGCGCGAAAGGTAAGGAAGCGCAGCAGTCGAAGCGGGCCCCAGATGTTTTCGTAATCAGCGAGAAAGCTTAACATGATGGCAAAAAATTAATGATTGGTCGCAACCGCACCGGCGGGTTGCAGCAACGACTCCAACCGGTAGCGGCGGGATCCCTTGATGAAAACCGCACCGGCAAAGGCCTCAAAAACCTCTCTCAGCGCCTCCAAATCAGCCACGGAGCCGACTCCAGCATGTGCCGCACCGCTAACCACCGCCTCGGCGGCGGACTCGGCCGCCAGCACCAGAGCGCGATCCTCGGGGCGCAGACAGGAGGCCAGCGCACGGCCCAGTTCGCTATGATAAGAGGGAGAATCCGCACCCAGTTCCTCCATGCCACCAATCACGTAAAGCCGCGGCAGATCCTGCGGAGCGGTGTCGGTAAAAACGGCCAGCGCGTCGTGCATCGAAGCGGGATTGGCATTATAACAATCAACGTAAAGCCAGCGTCCTTGGGCGTCCCTCCGCAACTCTCCGCGCATGGCCGCCGGCTGCCAGTCAGCGAGACGTGCCCGGGCCTGCTCCGGCGTAACGCCCAAACTTAACGCGGCAGCCAGGGCGAGTGCAGCATTACTCGCCATGCCATCGGAAATACGTCGGCAAACAAAAGTCTCCTCGTGCCGGGCGCCGACGGGAACAAAAGTAATACTCGTAGCCGTGGCGCGGTGCGAAATCTTCGGTGCCAAGGCGAAGACCGGTTCTGCTAATTCACTAAACGGTGGATACTCCAGACAGGCCTTGGGAAACAACTTCAGCGCCGCTCCACGCGCACCCGAGAGTAGCAATGCTTTTTCCCGGGCCACTCCAGTGAGCGATCCCAGCGCCTCCAAATGCGCCGGACCGATAAGCGTGATCACTCCAAGGTCGGCCTCGATCATTCGCGCCAAAGGAGTCATCTCGCCCGGCCCACCGATGCCGGCCTCAATGACTGCAAACCGATGCCGCGCCGGGTCCAGCCTGATAAGCGTCAAAGGAACTCCGAGGTGGTTATTGAGATTACCCGCCGTCGCGAGCACGTCACCCGGTGATGCCGAGAGCAACCGCGCCAGCAACTCCTTGGTGGAGGTTTTTCCCGCGCTGCCCGAAATGCCCACCACCGGACCGGTAAAGGCCTGGCGATGCGCCGAAGCGATCGCCTGAAACGCCAGAAGGGGATCGGGCACCACCAACTGAGGCAAATCTACCATAGCATCGGGCACGGAGACCAACGCAGCCCCGGCCCCGGCGGCCAGCGCGGTGAAAAGAAACGCATGACCATCGCGTGCCGCTGTTTTCAAGGCGACGAATACATCTCCGGACTGCAAGGTACGCGTATCAATGCTAAAGCCGGTCAAATCCATCGCAGGCTCGCGCGTCCAGTAGCCAGCAGTCACTCGGGCAAGAAATGTGGGCGTGAAAACAGGCACGTTATAAATCAACCGCTGGTGCGGAGTCGTTTTACGTTGATGAGTTCCCGCAACACCTGCCGGTCGTCGAAGGGCGTGATTGTATCGGCAAATTCCTGATAGGTTTCGTGCCCTTTTCCGGCTACCAACAGGCAATCTCCCGGGCGGCAGAGATCGAGGGCCAGACTAAGGGCGCGGCGGCGATCCTCGATCCAGGTGAATTTCCCGGGCTGGGTCATACCAGCGCGCATGTCGTCGAATATCGCCGCGACCGCCTCGCTGCGTGGATTATCGGCGGTGGCGAGCACGACATCGGCGCAATCCTCAACCGCACGCGTCATAAGCGCCCGCTTGGCCCGATCACGATTTCCTCCGCAGCCAAAAACGCAAATCACTCTTCCAGGCGTGATGGTGCGAAGCATGCCAAGCGCATTGCGCAGGGCGTCGTCGGTGTGCGCATAGTCCACCAATATGTTAAAGGCCTGTCCCTCTTCGATGCGCTCCATGCGACCGGGCACTCCAGGGAAAAGCGCCAGACGGGCGAGGAACGCATGGGGATTTCTTCCCAAACCATAGGCCGTGGCAGCGGCGGCCAGCACGTTGGAGACATTGTAAAGACCGAGCAGCGGAGAGCGCACCCGTGCACGCCCTTCAGGCCAGATCAAGGTAAACGTGGTGTCTTTAAAACCCAGCTCCACATTCTCGGCCCGCACCAGTGCTTGCGTGGACTCTCCATAGGTCACCACACGAGAACTGCCTTCGGGAATGTAGCCGACCAAACGGCGGCCATATTCGTCATCGAGATTAACTACACTCACAGCGGACACACCGCCGACCTCGCCGGTGAAGAGCCGGGCCTTGACCAAAAAATAGGCCTCCAGCGAAGGATGATAATCGAGATGATCCTGGGTCAGGTTGGTAAAGACGACAGCGGCAAAGCCCATTCCCTGCACCCTGCGCTGATCTATGCCGTGCGAACTGACCTCCATCACCGCCTCACGGCAACCGGCCCCCCTCATTTGCGACAACATGCCATAGAGCTCGGGAGCCTCCGGTGTGGTGCGGAACGACGGTACCGTGCGTGCGCCCAAATCATAGCTGATGGTGCCGAGCAGCCCGACCCTGGTGCCCTCTTCGAGAAAAAGTTTAACCAGATGCGCGACGGTGGTTTTCCCGTTGGTGCCGGTGACGCCGACCACCTTGAGATCGCGATCAGGAAAGTTATAAAATCGGCGCGCCGCGAGCGCCAGCGCGGCCCGGGCGTCCGCGACTTGTATAAACGTGACCTTGGTAGGAGAGGCCGCCGGCGCCGAGGCGGACACGATGGCAACCGCCCCTCGGCTCACTGCCTCGGCTACGTGAATAGCCCCGTCTGTACGCAGGCCGGGCAATGCAAAAAAAACGCTGCCCGCCACTACTCTGCGGCTATCCATGGCGAGCCCAGTGATCGGGCGCTGAAGCGTCCCGCGCGAGGAGAGAATTTCGTGCTCTGAAAAGAGCTCGTGCAGGCTGGTCTCGGAGACGGGCGTCGCGTTCATCGAATCCCCCTTTCGCGGGTTAGCGCCAAGAGCGAGGAAGGCACCAGGGGCGTTGCCGGCTTAATATCCAGGTACTGGATAAGTTGCTCGGCGATTACCTTGAAGCTGGGTGCGGCGACGGTAGAGCCGTAGCCGACACCGCCGGAGGCTGGTTTGCCATCGTCTACAATCACGGTCATCACCACACGAGGGCGGCTGGCCGGGAAAAAACCGACAAAGGAACCCACATGGTTACGTTCGGAATAACGGCCGTTGATCAATTTTTGCGCCGTACCCGTTTTACCCGCCACCTCAAATCCCGGTATCGCTGCCACCCGGGCAGTGCCATCGACGGAGACCACCCGTTGAAGCATCCTGGCCATGGCCTCCGCAGTGGCGGGCGCGATCACCGTGCGGCGCACCGCCGGGCGAAATGTGTACACCACCTCGCCCTGGGTATCCACCACTTGACGTATGAGCTGGGGCCGGAGGAGTTGGCCGCCATTGGCAATCGCCCCCATAGCATAATGCACCTGCATTGGTGTGGCCGCGATCGAGTAACCGGCGGGAATACGGGTGATATCCACTCCGGACCATTTGACCGGATCCGCCAGCAAACCAGGTTCCTCACGACCGAGAGGAAAACCGGAACGCTCGCCGAAACCGAAGGCGCGCGCGTAGTCATAAAGACGGCGCTCCCCGAGCAGCATGCCCACTTGAGCGGTGCCTATGTTGCTGGATTTGGCAATAACCTCGGCCAGCGTGAGCGCATGATCATACCGATGATCATCGCGCATAAACCGACGCGGTTTACCTTCGAAAAGGATGCTATCGAGCGTGCAGTCAAAGGTGGTAGCGGGCGTAATCAGGCCTTCGTTTAAAGCCCCGGAAGTCGCGACAATTTTGAAGGTCGAGCCAGGTTCGATCAGATCGGCGACAGCGATGTTGCGCTGTTTATCGAGGGGAGTTTCCCCGAATTTATTCAGGTTGAAAGAAGGGAAATTGGCCAGTGCGAGCAAGAAGCCAGTATGCGCATCGCTTACGATGATGGTAACTTTTTGCGGGTTAAACTTACCGACGATGGCGGCCACCTCGCGCTCCACGATATGCTGGATCGCGGTATCGATCGACAAAACCACTCCCCAACCATCGGACGAGGGAACCTCGCGTTGCCGAAACTGGGCCAACTCCACCCGCTTGCCATCGCGCTCGATCTCGCGCCAGCCCGAAAGCCCCTTCAAATACTGATCCGCAAAGGCCTCCACCCCGCCGGAGGGCACGTTTTCTTTGTTAACGAATCCAATTACGTGCGCCGCGAGTTCATCGTGTGGATACACCCGGCGAAACTTCCGCTCAAAAGTAAGCCCCGCCACGCGCAAGCCATCGATCTTGGCGAATAACTCCTCACCCACCCCTTCCTTCAGTTTAACGAACCGGACGCGTGTGCGCCCATCCACCACTTCGTCGCCCTTGTCATCCGACACATCCACATCTTTCCAAGCAGGTGTAAAGAGGGCCTCCAGCTCGTTCGCCGGCATGTTCAGTAAACCAGCCAACTCACCCCGCCGCTCGCGTTGTTCCTGGGCATAACGCAGCTTCCGGGCGGGAAAGCGCTGGGCTTCTATTTTATCCGGAAGCGCCCAGGGGTCGATGGCCAGAGTAATCTCGGTTTTGCTGGTGGCTAGCAGGTCACCGCGCGTATCAAAAATGTCCCCACGCCTTCCGGACTCCGAGACCACGCGGTGGCGGGTGTCCTGAATCTGCGCCAAAAAGTGCTCGCGCTCCACCACATGCAGCTCGACCAAACGATGCGCCACTACGCCGAAGCTGGCGACTACAACGCCGGCAACGAGATAAAGCCGGATGTTTTGAGCAAAGCCTCGGGCGGTCATCGACTCAGCGCTTGGCGCCTCCCAAATTGAAGTAAACCGGCACCACTACTTCGCCACGCTCGGCGGCGAAAATCTCCGCGTTACGCTTGGCCGCCAGCCGAGCCACGGCGGACTCACCCACCCGCACCACCTGAGCCTCAGACGGTTGCACCAAACCCAGGGCCAGCGACTGGTTGCGCCGCGCCAATACCTCGGGCGACTGATCGGTGGCGATCGCCCCGCTTACTTCCGCCACCAACCGTTCAGTTTCCATAATGCGCTGCTCAACCATGCGGGTGTTGTTGGCCGATACTGAAATGTCGTGCCGCAGATCCACGATGGCAAAACCCAAGCCGCCACCCGTGCCGAGCATCACAAGGGCGGCAATGACAAGCTGAGTGGCGAATGCACTGGTGGCTTTGGTATTCATCAAGATTAAATGGAAAGAGGTTCCTTAAAGTGAGGGGGATCGATTGACTTACTGTAGTTAAATAGTGGGCACGCTTTTGGTATCGTTGATGTCGCTACTGTTTTCTAATAGCCCGGAGGCGTGCGCTGCGGCTTCTGGGGTTGGCGGCCAGTTCGGCTTCGGAGGCTACGACGGCTTTGCGGGTCAGCGCGTCAGCCACCGCGGTACGCAAATCCGCCGGACGATGGTCGTCGCGCGTCTCGGGTTGCCCGCACAGCCGACGGAAAGCCTGTTTTACCGGGCGGTCCTCCAACGAATGAAAACTGATGACCGCCAGCACCCCACCGGGCGCGAGCGCGGCAAAAGCGGCGGGCAAGGCTCTCTCCAGCGCCCCGAGCTCATCGTTCACCGCGATGCGGATGCCTTGGAAGGCGCGGGTCGCCGGATGGATGCGCGAAGTGAAACGATCCTTTGGAGGGATGGCGTTGGACACCAGTTCGGCCAGGGAGGCAGTCCGGGCAAGCACGCCGGTTCCGCGAGCGGCCAGAATGGCGCGAACCACCCGCCCCGCGTGGCGCTCTTCTCCGTAGGTTCCAATCGCGCGATAAAGCATTTCCTCGGTCGCGGTCTCCAACCAGCGACTCGCCGGCACGCCATGACGCGGGTCCATACGCATGTCGGCCGGTGCATCATTTCGAAATGAAAAACCCCGCCCGCCGTCGTCGAGTTGGAAAGAGGAGACGCCCAAATCAAAAAGCACCCCGTCCAGCCCGTTAAGTCTGAGTTCAGCAAGTTGTCTAAAATCACGATCAACAAGCGTGAACCGTTGCCCAAATTCCGCGCTCAACGGCTCGGCGCGATTTGATGCTTCCGGGTCGCGATCCAAGGCAACTACAGCACAACCGGGGGCCGACTCCAAAATAGCGCGAGTATGCCCGCCGCCGCCGAACGTGCAGTCTAGATAACGTCCACCGTCGCGAGGCGCGAGCAGTGCGAGCGTTTCAGGCAGCAAAACCGAAGTATGACCGGGCGTAAACATGGTCGATGGGCTCGGTGAAAAATCAGTTAACGCGCCGGTCATCGGGGGCAGTCCTCCGGGCGTTCTGTGAAGTTTGCGGAAAGAGGACGAAGTTCATCACGACGTCCTCAGATACCCATGCGACGCAAACGGTCGGACGGTTTTTGGGCACTTTGAGCGGCTTGCACGCGTTCCCACTCGGCGGGGCTATAAAGATTAAACTTGGTCAACATTCCCACCAAAACGGTGTCCTTGGTTATGCCAGCGTGAGTACAAAGCTCAGGCGTAAGCATGACACGACCTGCCTTATCGAAACTGAAAGCCAGGGTTTTGGCGAAAAAGTCGGCTGCCGCCTCCTGGGCCTCACTGTCGGAAAGCGACTGGGCAGCAATACGTTGGTATAGCTTCTCGACCTCAGCCGGCGGCAAAACCCCAAGACAACCATCCAAAGGCACGATCAGAAACGTATCTTCCGGCGCGTGCGCAGACCGCCACCCCGACGGAATCGTGAGCCGATTCTTGTCGTCTAGGTTGTGCCGGAAAGCACCGGTGTAGAACGGTTTGACGGAGGTGGACATGGAGCGAGGCGTTTTATGCCCCCAAAGTGCCCCATTTCCTCCCACTTCACCCCATTATGCGCAAGAAAAATTACCTATGAAATGCATTTAATACCGACAAGTTATTCACAATGCCCCTCAGCAAGTAATGCAAAAGCAAGGCAGTCGGCGGTATTACGTCGTTCCGCATGTTCGTATGAACTTAAGAATCGGCAGTGCCCTTATCTCAAATTCAGTACTGCATAAATTCCCCGCCCCAATTACACGCCCGGGATAAAGCGATCTAAGGATACACTATTCCTAAAGTAATAAATAATAGCGTGCGCTAAACATTCATACACATCCGTGTGCGTGCTATCCTTAGCCAGCTACGTGTCTTGTAAGAAATTCTAAAAAATCCCTTCTACATAACCATCAAGAAAATACACCTAAACCAGGGTGATGAGCGCGGTGTAGGGCATAGAACCAATATAGTCTGCCATTAAGTCATGACTATAGATTGAAAATGGTGGAGGTGGCGGGAGTTGAACCCGCGTGCCCCTGGCCTTCGCGCATGGCGTCTACCCTTATAGTGCCGTTTTAAATTCGCCGATACCCCGCGACTGCACGCGCAATGATACAAACTAACCCCCGGATCGAAGATACGGCGCCCACACCGCGGGTGGCTCTGGGCGCTATGTCCACTGTCGTCGATCACGTCAGCTAGTGGACGTCACTGGGCGATCGTCACTGCACTTAGGCAGCGAGGGGCATTTCTTCGAAGGTGCCGTTTATTTTGATTTGAAGGAATTTATTACGCGAGGCCTTCACTCGCGAAGGGCAGCCGTGCACTCCAACCAAGGGTCGAATCCAGAACACCCCCGAAAATGTTTTCGGCGATCTTCCGAGACCAGACATAAGCCCGGTCGTGTCGGTGATCAGAAAGAACAAGAAATCAACTTCTTCGTGCCAGTGTCCGATTGCAAGCCCTGCGCTCAGTCCTCGTGAGATAATTCTTCAGTCGAGTTTCGCCCGTCCATGTATGAGACTTTTTTATAAGATTGGCCATTGTCGCCAGCCAAGCCTTCGGAGTGAATGCGCACTTATGTCGTCCGACGCATCCAGCACCCCCGCTCCGCACCCAGAGGAGAAATTCTCCCTTACCTTGTTTGTCGGCACTGTGGCCGGCATGCTGGCCCTGATAGGAGGTATCTTTTGGTTGCTGGCCCCTGCTGCACTTTGGGACGCCCAATGGTCGCCGCCTTGGTGGGCCTTCCTGATCGCCTTTTTGGTGATCACCTTGTTCAACGCATTCTTCGAGTTTTTTCTCCATCGCTACGTCCTGCACAAACCGGTTATTGGCTTGCTCAGTCACTTCTATCGCCAGCACACGCTCCACCACAGCCTTACCCGTATCACTCGTCGTCGCACCTCGTCAGGACGAGAACTGCCTTATGTGGAAAACATTTACCCGATCACCCAACCAGAGCAGCACGAAGCATCATTCTTTCCTTGGTTCACCCTGCCTGTCTTCGCCCTGGTTGTCACACCTGTCTTAATCGGGCTTAATTGGTTTTTCCCCTCCTTGCCTTGGTTCTCGGCCGGCTTCGCCGCCTTGGCCGCCTCGCTTGCTCTCTATGAAATTTTCCACGCCATCGAACACTGGGCTTTCGAAAAATGGGCTCCACTAATCGAAAACCGCTACTTCGGTTGGGCCTGGCGTCACATCTACAGCTTTCACCTGCGCCACCACGCCGTGATCGACTGCAATGAAGGCATCTCCGGCTTCTTCACCTTCCCGATCGCCGACTTGGTTTTCGGCACCTGGATTAATCCAAAAACGCTTTACGTGGATGGCGGCGGTTGGGAGCCGAAGGACTTCCATAGCCCTCGCCCTTGCGCCTTCATCCGCTGGTGCGACGCCGCATGTGATCGAATCGTGAAAGCCCGCCGCAATCAGGCCCGCAGCTAAATGCGCCTGACGACTTGCCCCCTGCCAGTCGTCAAGATTCTCCTAAAAATCCGGCTTGGTTTCAGCGTCCGCCGCGACATCTCATAACGTTTTAAATATGAAAATCTGCTGCATCGGCGCCGGTTACGTAGGTGGCCCTACCATGGCCATGATCGCATTTAAGGCTCCTGAAATCACGGTCACGGTCGTGGACATGAACGCCAAGCGAATCGCGGCTTGGAACTCGGACACCCTGCCCATCTACGAGCCCGGCCTGGACGAAATCGTGCAACACGCCCGCAGTCGGAATTTGTTTTTTTCCACCGATGTAAAAGGCGCGATCGCTGCATCCGACATTATCTTCGTTTCAGTAAACACCCCGACCAAGACCTACGGTGTAGGCGCCGGCCGTGCCGCCGATCTGCGCTACATTGAATCCGTGGCCCGCACCATCGCCGAGGTCGCCACCTCGCCGAAAATTATCGTGGAAAAGTCCACCATACCGGTTCGGACCGCCACCACCATCCAGGAAATCCTCGCCGCACATCCCCTCGCTGCGAATTGTCAGGTGCTATCCAATCCCGAATTCCTGGCCGAGGGCACGGCCATGGCCGATCTCGCCAACCCCGACCGCGTGCTTATCGGCGGTGAACGCACTCCGGAGGGCGAAAAAGCTATCGAAACCCTCGCCTCGGTTTACGCCCACTGGGTCTCACGCGACCGTATCATCACGACCAACCTCTGGTCTTCCGAGCTCTCCAAACTCGTCGCCAACGCCTTCCTCGCCCAGCGCATTTCCTCGATCAACGCCATCTCCGCGCTTTGCGAAGCCACCGGAGCCGACGTGGACGAAGTCGCTCACGCCATCGGTAAGGACTCGCGCATCGGCCCCAAGTTTCTCAAGGCCTCGGTTGGCTTCGGCGGCTCCTGCTTCCAGAAAGACGTGCTCAATCTTAGCTACCTGAGCGAACACTTCGGCCTGCCCGAAGTCTCACGCTATTGGGATTCGGTGATCACAATGAACGACTGGCAAAAACATCGCTTCGCCGCCAAAATCGTTAAATCCCTCTTCAATAGCGTGGCCGACAAGCGCATCGCCGTGCTCGGGTTCGCCTTTAAAAAAGATACCAACGACACCCGCGAATCCGCCGCCATCAGTGTGTGCCGCGACCTCATCGCCGAGCATGCCGACGTGGTGGTTTACGACCCCAAGGTTCCCGCCGATATGATCAGGGAAGACGTGCTCGGCAAAGACGCTCCCGTAAAAACACGACTCACCATCGCCGCGTCCGCATACGAGGCCTGCGCTGGCGCTCACGCCATCGCCATCCTCACCGAGTGGGACGAGTTCAAGACCCTCGACTACGCCGCCATTATCGCCTCCATGCCCAAACCGGCCTTCCTCTTCGATGGCCGGAACATCACAGACCTCGCCAAACTCCGTGCCCTCGGCTTCCGCGCCTACGGCATCGGAAAATAAGCTGGGGTAGCAAAAAACAGGCCGTCCCCATTTTCTGGAGACGGCCTTTAATGCCTGCGTGGGAAGAATCCCACTCAGTTACCAATATCAAGCGCGGCCCATGTAGGAACCGTCGTCGGTCGAGACCTTGATTAATTCGCCTTCCTTGATGAACAGGGGAACGCTCACGACCAAACCGGTCTCCAAGGTAGCGGGCTTCTGCACGTTGGATGCGGTATCGCCCTTAACTCCGTCCGCGCTCTCGACGATCTTCAAGACCACCGAGGTCGGTAGCTGAATGGTCAAGGGCTTGTCGTCGACATAGAGCACCTCGACTTTGCCGTTGGCCGTGAGGTAGTTCTTGGTGTCGCCGATGAGCGAGGCGGGCAGCTCGATCGTCTCAAACGTTTCCGGATCCATAAACGCGAAGCTATCGCGATCAGCATAGGAGAACTCCAGGGTCTTGTGCTCGGTCGGCAGCACTTCGATCGTATCAGTGGAGGCGAAACGCTGGTCGAGCGCCTTGCCGTAGCGGAGATTGCGCATCTTCACTTGCACGAAAGCACGCAGATTACCCGGCGTGCGATGCTGGGTTTCCATGACGAGATGCGGCTCGCCGTTGAATTTGATAACTTGACCTTTGCGGACGTCGTTGGCGGAGGGCATGGCAGTAAATGAGTGGGGGACGGTGGTTGTGACTAATTCAAAGGTTAAGGCGTAGCCGTCGCGTATGCGTAGAGTCAAGGGCGGTATCCAAAGAATGAACAAGGAGGCAAGCCCACCGCTCCCGCCGTCGAAAAAACAAAAACCTTTTGCCCCGCCCGACCTCAGTCCCTCATCTCCTCTCCTCCATGCTCGATACCGTGTCCCACCTCGGCGAAACGCTTCACCGCTGGCGCGTAGGCCGCTCCACCTACCTTGCCTGCCCCGCACGCGGCGCTCGCCTCATGAACTGGAGCCTGGCCATGGCTGACGGCTCCGTGCGCGACGTCATCCACTGGCCGGAAAACGCCACCTTCGATAACTTCGCCAGCGTTCGGGGCGGCAACCCCATCCTCTTCCCCTTTAACGCCCGCACCTTCGACCAAGGTGAAATTTACCACTGGCGCACCCCCGAGGGCGAAAAGTTACCCATGCCCATGCACGGTTTGGCCCGCCAAGGCCGCTTCACCGTGGAACGCGCCGATGCGTCCGGCTTTTCCGCCCTTTTCCAACCCGACGCTGCCGCCCGCATAGCCTATCCTTACGCTTACGAATTCCGGGTCATATACCGCTTCGGAGCCTCCTCGCTTACCTGCGAATTCGATTTAAAAAATCTCGACGCCCGTCCCTTGCCCTGGAGCGCCGGCCACCATTTTTATTTTACCGCCCCTTGGGAACCCGGACGCACCCGCGCTGACTACCAGCTCGAAATGCCCGCCACTCGCCACCTGCGTCAGGATAAGTCAGGCAAACTCGTGGCCGGCCCTGATCTGCCCCTTACTGCATCGCTGGCAGAGGCAGCCTTGATTGACACCTTTCACCTCGGTCTGACCCGCCCCACCGCCACCCTCGCCCCCGCCACCGGAGGCCGCTCTGGAGCGATAGAGATAAGTCTAAGAAAAAAAAAAAAAAAATCTCCGCCAGCCGATGCCACCTTCGTCACGTGGTCCTCCTCGCCCGACGCCCCCTTTTACTGCGTCGAACCGTGGATGGGGCCGCCCAATGCGCCCGAAACCGGCGTAGGCCTTCAACTTGTCCCTCCTGCAAAAAGCCAAAGCTTCATCGTCGAAGTCGCGCTCGCCACTTGAGTTAAACACGTTTCACTCGCCCGTAAGCTTCCAAACTCGCCCGCCATGATCGGCCATTTACTCACCATACAAACGCCCACTGCCACCCTAGCCTTTATCGAGGGTATAGGCGGTATGGAAATGATGCTCGTCGCCGTCATCGGCCTCTTGCTCTTCGGCGGTAAAGGCCTCCCGGATATGGCCCGCACTCTTGGCAAAGTCGTGCGCGAATTCAAAAAAGCCACGGCTAACGTCGAAAACGAAGTTAAACGCGTGATGGAGGAAGAAACGCCGCCCCCCGCCTACACACGACCCATAACACCCGCTACCCCCATAGCTCCGATCGAAAGTGTGACACCTACCACATCCACTCCCGCTCCCAGCGCTCCCCCTCCTTCCGTTCCTCCGCTCTGACCCTGTCAGCTTACCAGCTCTACCAGCTTACTAGCTTATCAGCTCCTCGTCCCATGCCGCTCCCCCTTCTCTACGGCGCCCTCATCGGTCTCGCTCAACTTCTCGCCACGCTGGTTGTCTTTGCCCTGGGCAAACACCAATCGGCTGAAGGCCTGGCCTCCGCCCAAATGCCGGAAAGTCTGATCGGTTTTATCCTGCTCATGGTCGTCGTGTCCCTCGCCCACCGCTCCGCCAAGACCAAGTTCGCCCAAGGCGGCCCCCTACCCTTCGGAACCGCCGCCAAATTCGCCCTCGCCACCAGCTTTGTCGGCGGCCTTGCCACCGGCCTCGGGCAATATGTTTACCTCGCGCTTATTAACCCCGGACTGCGCACCCTGCAGCACGGCATTATCATGGATCGAGCCAAAGTCGAACTTGCCAAACTTTCCCCCGACGAGGCCGCCCAAGTGATGCAAAAAATCGACTACGCCACTTCCGCCCTGGCTCGCGGTATCGTTTACGGTGCCAACACCTTCCTTTTCGCCACTCTTATGGGCATCGCCTTTGCGCTGATATTCCGAGCCGCCGTGCGCCGTGACGACCAAGCTAA
>JAIXRU010000218.1 GCA_027485045.1 Opitutaceae bacterium
CACGGTGGAATAACCCCCGCGCTCCCCGTGACCGACTCCCCGCTCCCCACCCACCAGCTCTACTAGCTTACCAGCTTACTAGCTCTACTAGCTTAACAGCATGACTATTCTTCCCTCTTCCGCCGACTTCGCCCGTCTCGCCACCCAAGGCAATTTGGTGCCGGTCTACGCTGACCTGATGGCGGACTTCGAGACTCCCGTCTCCGCCTACGCCAAGATGCACGCCCACGGTCCCTCCTACCTGCTCGAATCCGTCGAAGGCGGCGACACCCTGTCCCGCTACTCCTTCATCGGTTGCCGCCCGCGCAAAGTGTTTATCTGCGGTCCGGTCACCACGACTATCCGCGAGCCCGGCCAGCCCGACCGTGAACTTCCGACCCCGGCGGACCCGCTCACCTTGATCGAAGCCGAGATGCAGGGCCATCGCCCCGTGACCTTACCCGGTCTGCCGCGTTTCACCGGCGGCGCCGTGGGTTTCATCGCCTACGAATATGCCACCCGGATCGAGCCCACCATCCCTGCCGCTCCCGGCGACGGACTCGGCACGCCGCTGCTCTATTTTATGATGTCGGACTCGCTGCTGATCTTTGATCGCGCGAAACAAACCCTGCGCCTCTGCGTCAATGCCCACCTCGCCCCCGGCGAAGCCCCCGCCGCCGCCTACGCCCGCGCCGTGGCCGAGTTGACGGCCTTGCACGCCTTGCTCGCAACGCCCAGCACCCTGGCGCCCGCCGCGCTCATCGAACCCGGCCCCATCTCCGTACCACCGGGCAACTTCACCCAAAGCGCCTTTGAAAAAGCCGTCGTCGCCGGCCAGGAATTCGTGCGCTCCGGCGACATCATCCAGTTCGTGCCCTCGCAGCGTTTTTCCAAGCCCTTCAACCGCTCCCCGCTGGAGCTCTACCGCTCCCTGCGCACCGTCAACCCGTCCCCGTATATGTTTATTTTGGACACCGGGGATTTCGCCATCGTCGGCGCTTCGCCCGAAGTTCACGTGCGGCTGACCGACGGTTTGGTGGAGATTCGCCCCATCGCCGGCACCCGCAAACGCGGTGCCACCCACGCCGAGGACATCGCCTTGGAAAAGGACTTGCTCGCCGACCAAAAAGAACGCGCCGAACACCTCATGCTGGTGGATCTCGCGCGCAACGACATCGGCCGGGTTTGCCAATACGGCTCGGTCACCGTGCCCGAAAGCTTCGTCATCGAACGCTACTCGCACGTCATGCACATCGTCTCGCAGGTCGAAGGAAAAATCGCTCCGGACAAGACCGCCTTCGACCTCATGCGGGCCACCTTCCCGGCCGGCACTGTCAGCGGCGCACCCAAGATCCGCGCCATGCAAATCATCGCCCAGACCGAACCCGCCCCGCGCGGCTTCTACGCCGGCGCCCTCGGCTACTTCGGCTACGACGGCAACAGCGACACCTGCATCATGCTCCGCACTTCGTTGATCAAGGACGGCCAGATTCACATCCAGGCCGGGGCCGGCGTCGTCGCTGACAGCGTGCCCGAGAGCGAATTTCAAGAGACCGTGAACAAAGCCTCCGCGCTCTTCAAAGCCGTCGCCATTGCCGAGCGGCTATGAACGGCAGGCCCTAAAAAACTCAGACGTAGAGGTAGACGTAAACCGCGAAGACCACCGCGACCAGCCCGGCCCCCGCCGCGATGATCCAGAGTAGATTCCGCTGGCGAGCGGCCAGCGCCAGCGTCGCCACGATCACGCCGGCTTGCGCCGCGAGCATGCCAAAGAAAAACCGCTGGCTTCGTAAATGGTGGCGCTCCGCCGTCAGGTTGGTTCGCCGCACCTGTAACTCCAGCAAACGAGCAATGCCCGCGTTGAGCTGCGCCTCGTAATCGTATCGACTGGCATTGAAGCGCAGCCGGGTTGCGAGACTCCCGTCGGTCTTCTCCAGTTTCGCGCGCAGCGGAGTCGTGATCGCATCGTAGGCCTTGGCCCGTTCACGCGCGACCCGAAGCGCGCTTTCGATTTGCTCAAAGCTTAGTTTAACCAAAAGCGGATTAAGCACTTCCGTGGCCTCGTCTGCCTCGATAGCCTGAAGCGCCGCGGCGATTTCCGGGTTGGGCGTGGCAGCGGGCTCCGGCGCGGGCGCGAGTTTCTCGGGTTCCATCGGCGGCAGCGGAGCGGCGGCGCTCGCAGAAGCACAGAGGATATCGAGGGTGTTGCGCTGCATTTCGCCGCGCAGGCGTTTGGCTTGAAAAAAAGCCCATTGGTCACCCGCCTTGGACTGGAGCTGGGCACCGTAGGCGCGTTGGTATTGCGCCTTGGTCATCTCGCTGGAAGCCAACCCGGCGAGAAGCGTGGCGATCACCGTCATAACCACCGGCATGGCGGTCATCGCCTTGCCGAAACGGGTCGGCGGCAGATTCGCCTGGTCCTGGAGCTGCTGCATCGGAGTGGGTTTAGCCATAAAATCAAAGTGCATACCCACGCGTAAAAAAACGCCCCGAGCGAGCAAAACACTCACTTCCAGAAAAACTGCCGATTCACTTCATTTTGAATTGAACTCACCCGCAGGTGTCGAAAACTCTCGAATATCGCCCGAGCGCTCTCACTTTCACCCCGCAATTTACTACATCAGACACGCACTCCGAATCCCGCCCCGCCACGATTTTTTAACCTCAAATTATATCAATTACACCTCCTAATGGCACTTAAGCATGGCCCGATGTAGCCCCGACCGGTGGTCGGGGGCTCAGGGAAAAGCCCGACCACCGGTCGGGCCTACACCAGATGACAGTCTCATTTCATGATGTTACTGGTAGTACGCCAATAAACACGCATCCCAGCCCCCCGATAGCATTACGCTCTACCCACTCTACCAGCTTACCAGCCCTACAAGCTTACTAGCCCTACCAGCTTACTAGCTCTACAAGCTTACTATCCCCCCAACCACCCATCTATGAAAGCAGTCATTCTTGCCGGCGGCCTTGGCACACGTATCAGCGAAGAGACCCACCTCAAACCCAAGCCCATGGTCGAAATCGGTGGACGCCCCATTCTCTGGCATGTGCTCAAGTGCTACTCTGCCCACGGTATCAATGATTTTATAATCTGCGCGGGTTAGAAGGGATATATAATCAAAGAATACTTCGCCAACTACTTCTTGCACATGTCGGATGTGACTTTTGATATGAAGGAGAACCGGATGGAGGTTCATCAACGCCGCTCCGAGCCCTGGCGCGTCACCATCGTCGATACCGGCGAAAACACCATGACCGGCGGCCGTCTCAAACGGGTGCGTGAGTATTTGGACGACGGCACCTTTTGTTTCACCTACGGCGATGGGGTGGGGGACGTGAATATCACCGAGTCCCTCGCTTTTCATAAAAGCGAAGGGCGTCCGGCCACCCTCACCGGGGTGCAGCCTCCTGGACGCTTCGGCGCCTTGGAAATCGAGGGCAATCGCATCAAAAGCTTCCAGGAAAAACCCGATGGAGACGGCAGTTGGATAAATGGCGGTTTTTTTGTACTCGAGCCGTCGGTCATCGATTTGATCGACGCCGACTCTACTATTTGGGAGCGCAAACCCTTGGAGTCGCTGGCTAAAACCAATCAATTAAGTATCTATAAACACAACGGCTTTTGGCAGCCCATGGACACCCTTCGTGATAAACAACATCTTGAAGAACTTTGGGCCTCCGGCAAGGCGCCTTGGAAGACTTGGACTATATAATATGGCCTTCGCAAACGTCTACGCCGGCAAACGCGTCCTTATCACCGGGCACACCGGGTTCAAGGGTGCCTGGCTGGCGGAGTGGCTGCTCTCACTTGGCGCCGAGCTTACCGGGTTTGCCCTGCTCCCACCGACTTCCCCCGCACTTTTTGATCAGCTTGGTCTTTCTTCCCGCTTGCGCCACATCGTGGGCGACGTGCGGGACCTCGCCGCCGTGCGTTCCGCACTGGATCAGTGCCAACCGGATTTTGTCTTCCATCTCGCCGCCCAGCCCTTGGTCCGCCTCTCTTACGATCAACCGGTCGAGACCTACGGCACCAACGTCATGGGCACGGTCAACGTCTTGGAAGCGGTCCGCCTCGCCGCGCGTCCCTGCGTGGTCGTGGCCATTACCACCGACAAATGTTACGAAAACAAAGAGTGGGTTCACAGTTACCGCGAGGAGGACCCGATGGGCGGTTACGACCCCTACAGCTCCTCCAAGGGGGCCGCCGAACTGGTGATCGCCTCCTACCGTCGCTCCTATTTCTCCGCCCCCGGTTGCCCCGTTAAACTCGCCTCCGCCCGCGCCGGCAATGTCATCGGCGGGGGCGACTGGGCCCTCGATCGCATCGTGCCCGATTGCATCCGCTCCCTCACCCGGGGTGAACCCATCCCGGTGCGCAACAAAATCGCCACCCGCCCGTGGCAACACGTTCTGGAACCCCTTTCCGGTTATCTCTGGCTAGGCGCTTGCCTGCATAATCTCGAACTCACCCCCTTCGGCTCCAGACTCGCCAGCGCTTTCAATTTTGGTCCTGCCCTGGCCTCCAACCGTACCGTAGCCGAGCTCGTCCAAGAAATCCTCAAGCACTGGCCCGGCACTTGGGCGGACAAGAGCG
>JAIXRU010000328.1 GCA_027485045.1 Opitutaceae bacterium
CCACGAAGTCCTCGTGGAAGAGTGCCTTCTCGGCTGGAAAGAATACGAAATGGAGGTCATGCGCGACCATAAGGACCAGTGCGTGGTCATCTGCTCGATCGAGAATTTCGACCCCATGGGCGTGCACACCGGCGACTCCATCACCGTTGCCCCCGCCATGACGCTTTCCGACAAGGAATATCAGGTCATGCGCGACGCCTCCTTCGCCGTTATTCGAGAAATCGGCGTCGAGACCGGCGGCTCAAACATCCAGTTCTCCATCGATCCCAAGACCGGCCGCCAGGTCGTGATTGAGATGAACCCCCGCGTCTCCCGTTCTTCCGCTCTCGCCTCCAAGGCCACCGGCTTCCCGATCGCCAAGATCGCCGCCAAACTGGCGGTCGGCTATACCCTTGATGAGCTGCGCAACGATATCACCCGCCTCACCCCCGCCAGTTTCGAGCCCACCATCGACTACGTGGTGACCAAGATACCGCGTTTCACCTTCGAAAAGTTCCCCGGTGCCGACACGACCCTAACCTCCGCCATGAAGTCGGTCGGCGAAGCCATGGCCATCGGACCGACCTTCAAAGAGGCCTTTCAAAAGGCCCTGCGCTCCCTCGAGGTCGGCGCGCGCGGCTTCGGCGGTGGAAAACTGGGCGGCGACGAACTGCCGGACGACAAAACCATCCGCAGCAAGCTGGCCACGCCAAACAACGAACGCGTCTTCTATCTGCGCTACGCCTTTCTCGCCGGCTACACCGTCGAGCAGATTTTCAACCTCTCCAAGATCGATCCCTGGTTCCTCACCCAGCTCAAGGAAATCACCGAGATCGAGCTCGCGCTTAAACGCTACAGCCTTACGGCCGTGCCGCTCCCGCTGCTGCGCCAGGCCAAGCAGGCCGGCTTCTCGGACGCCCAGCTCGCCGAAATCCTGAAGAGTGATCTCTTCTCCGTGCGCGCTTCCCGCAAAGAACGCGGCATCGGCACCACGTATCGATTAGTGGATACGTGCGCGGCGGAGTTCGAGGCGTTCACCCCCTACTATTACTCTTCCTACGGCGACGAAAACGAAGTCATGCCGCCCAAAGGCAAAAAGAAGATCATGATTCTCGGCGGCGGGCCCAACCGCATCGGGCAAGGCATCGAGTTCGACTACTGTTGCGTGCATGCCTCATTCGCCCTGCGAGAGACCGGCTTCGAGACCGTGATGGTAAACAGCAACCCGGAGACGGTCTCCACCGACTACGACACTTCGGACCGCCTCTACTTCGAGCCTCTCACCCTGGAAGATGTGTTGGAAATCTACGAACAAGAGCAATGCTCCGGGGTGATCGTGCAGTTTGGCGGACAAACTCCGCTCAACCTCGCCACCGCGCTTAAAAAAGCCGGCGTCAACGTAATCGGCACCAGTCCCGAGTCTATCGAGGCGGCCGAGGACCGTAAGCTGTTTTCCGCCATTTTGGATCAGACCAAGCTCAAATCGCCGGATCACCGCACCGCGATGAACGAGCCCGACGCCCTCGCTGCGGCCCACACCCTAGGCTTCCCTGTCTTGCTCCGCCCCAGCTTCGTGCTCGGAGGCCGCGGCATGTTCATCGTTTACAGCGAGGAAGAATTCAAAGCGGTGGTGCGTCAGGCCTTCGACGTGATGCCCGACAAACCCGTGCTTATCGATAAGTTCCTCGAGGATGCGATCGAGCTCGATGTGGACTGCATCAGCGACGGCGAGACCACCGTGATCGGCGGCATGCTTGAGCACATCGAGTTCGCCGGCGTTCACTCAGGCGACGCCGCCATGGTCATGCCTCCCCACACCCTGGCCCCTGCCATGCTCGACGAGGTGCGTCGTGCCACCCACGACCTCGCCCGGGCACTCAAGGTCGTAGGCCTCATGAACGTTCAATACGCCATCAAAGACGGCCAGCTCTTCGTGCTGGAGGTAAACCCTCGCGCCTCGCGCACCGTGCCTTTCGTGGCCAAAGCCATCGGCGTGCCCCTCGCCAAACTCGCCGCCAAGGTCATGACCGGCGCAAAGCTCAAGGACCTCGGCTTCACCAAGGAGCAGACCCCCAAGCACTGGTGCGTGAAGGAGGCCGTGTTCCCCTTTGCCCGTTTCCCCGGGGCCACCATCGTGCTCTCCCCCGAGATGCGCTCCACCGGCGAAGTGATGGGCCTCGACGCCGACCTCGGCGTCGCCTTCGCCAAAGCTCAAGCCGCCGCCAAACCCGGCTTGCCCACCACCGGCAACGTTTTCCTCTCGGTGAAAGACGCCGATAAGCCACGCGTCGTGGATATTGCCCGCCAGCTCGTATCCTTGGGCTTCACCATTTACTCCACCGGAGGCACCGAGAAAGTGTTGTCCGAAAACGGCGTGCCGGTTCGTTACGTCGCCAAGATCGATGAAGGCCGCCCCAACACCGTAGACATGATCAAGAACGGCCAGATTCAGCTTATCATCAACACCCCCGCTGGAATGATCCCGCGTAAGGACGAAAACAAGATCCGTGCCGCCGCCTACGCCCACAGCGTCTGCATCATGACCACCCTGACCGGTGCCAGGGCCGCCCTCCAAGGCATCAAAGCCCTGAAGTCTGAGAAAATCGGGGTGAAGCCTATCCAAGGCTACAAGGGTAACGTCAACGTCATCGGTTGATCACAAAAAGCCGCGGAAGCGCTATGCTTCCGCGGCTTTTTTATGCCAAATTCCGAGCTGCAAATGCCCCACGGCCAATCCACCTCGGTAGCTCCGGTTTACGAACGGGAGCACCTTGTGTCGGTCTGAATGCACAGCGAAGTTCACTAGACCGATTTGAATAATTTTTTCATCGGTCGGACCCAAGTTCGACACCGCATAAATGCGATTTCGCCGTAAAGAAATCGATGCGCAGCACTTCGACATCATCGGTGGAATCCACCCGCTTAAGCTCTTTGGAAAAGCTTAAGTCTCCCGCCTGAATTCCGACAGGGTGTCACTTGCCCCACTCTATTTCCGCGTGATGGCTTCGCACTTTTAATCTTTCCCTCTCATAGGCTCATTTACAAAGGCGAGCCCACAGCTTTCCTCATTTTTATGTCTGCCATCATTCCCTCCACTCTCGTCGCATTGCTGCATGGTCCAGACCAGCCCGGACTAGTCGCGCGTGTATCCGGTTGGATTTTTGAACGAGGGGGAAATATCCTGCACGCCGACCAGCATCGCGACATGGAGGCAGGTGTCTTTTTTCAACGCGTAGAGTGGGTTCCTCCGACGAGTGCGGATGCAGGCACAATGGCGCAAGAGTTCGAGGTAATGGGGCGCTCTCTAGGCATGAACACGCACGTGGCGGATCGCACCCGTAGGGCCCGGGTGGCGTTGTTTGTATCCAAGTTCGACCATTGCTTTCACGATCTCCTCTTGCGTTGGAAAACCGGGGATTACGCGGCGGATTTCGTTGTAGTCGTGTCGAATCATCCCGACCTCGCGGATGCAGCCCGCGGCTACGGCGTGCCCTTTCATCACCTTCCCGTCACGCCCGCCACCAAGAGCGAGGCAGAAGCTCGCCAGCTGGCCCTGCTGCGCGAACTCAAGGTGGATCTCGTAGTCATGGCGCGTTACATGCAGGTATTGTCGGCAGAGTTCCTGCGTTCAGCGCCGCCAGTCATCAACATTCACCATTCTTTTTTGCCGGCATTTGCCGGGGGCAAGCCCTACCACCAGGCCTACGAACGCGGAGTGAAGCTCATCGGCGCTACCGCCCATTACGCCACCGCCGTGCTGGATGATGGACCGATCATACAACAAGACGTCGCAAGGGTGAACCACCGCCAGGAAGTCCAGGACTTGGTGCGCGTGGGGCGCGATCTGGAGCGGCTCGTTTTGGCCCAAGCCGTTCGCGTGCACCTTGAAAACCGGGTGCTAGTCTACGGCAAGCGCACGGTTGTTTTTGAATGATGCGTAAGTTGCTTAATATAATTAACTTAACTTATTAATAAATCGCGGCTTTACTGATTCCCGAACGGATGTTTTGCTGGCCGTCCTGTTAACACAAAGCATGGTCGCTCCCTCCTCCACTCCCGCCCCTTCTGCATCTGGTGATGAACGCAATGTCGTCACCTTGGATGATAGCTATCTGACCCCTAGCATTGAAGATCGCGTGTACCTCTTTTGGGAGAAAAACGGGAAAACAATCACCGCAGTTGGCGTCGTTATTGTCCTTGGCTTGGCAGGTCGCTGGGGTTTTGAGCAATACGCGGCCTATCGTGAGCGTCAGGTGCAAGAGGCCTATGCCGGTGCGGTAAACAACACGGACCTCGAAGCGTTTGCGTCGGCCAACCCAGCCGCAGCATTGTCCGGTGTGGCGCGTCTTCGCCTGGCGGATGAAGCTTACAAAGCGGGCGACTACCGCGCGGCCTCCGCAACTTACATTGCAGCCACCCCTTTACTTAAGGATACTCCACTGGCACACCGGGCTCGCTTAGGCTCCGCACTTTCACTTTTACAGGCGCAAGACGCCTCCGCTCGCACTGCCTTGGAAGCCTTGGCCAACGACGTAGGCTTGGCCAAGGCCAGTCGCGCTGAGGCAGCCTATCACCTCGCCGTCCTGGACCGTGACGCAGGGCGAAACGAAGACGCGACCCGTTGGGCGGTCTTGGCTATTTCCGTGGATACTTCCGGGCTTTGGTCGCAACGCGCAACCCAGCTTAAGGATTTGATTCCCGCCACCTCAATTCCCGTGGCCGTAACTCCCGCAACACCTGCGGCCGCCGTAAGCTTTCCCGGCACTGCCAAGTAAACTAGCTTACACAACCTTTCTCCTACTGGTTCTGGGAGACACCCGACGAGCCCGCCGCTTCCCCAAACGGCGGGTATCGTTTTTTTAGGACAAGAACCTTTTTACCCATCGTGTGTCTGGCCTGCGCAGGTCTTGGTTTGTATTGATTCCGGCGGACGCGTGGAGCGCAACTCGGGCAAAGCACAAAAGGCGGAGGCAGCCCAACGGGCCATGCCGCCGAGGAAAACACCAGCCCACCGTGCTCCACATTTTCACCGTTGGGCGCGGCGCCTGGCGGAGTTTACATCCAGACACGACCAAAAATTTAAAATCGTAGCGCTAAGCATTGACTCTGGTCGCTGGTGCCGTCTCGTTCGTCGTCCGCATGGTTTTCGGGGTGTAGCTTAGTCTGGTAGAGCGCCTGGTTTGGGACCAGGAGGTCGTAGGTTCGAATCCTATCGCCCCGACCATAAAAAGACGGAAAGCTAATGATTTATTTCAGGACGGCGGATTCATTATTTACGCCAAAGATTCAGTCTCTGCTTGAATCGCGCACAGGATAGCCTACCCGTAAAACGAACTCTTTAAAAATGGACCCGATTTCGCGCGAATCTTCACCCAGCTACCTGCCTATCGCAGGTCTAATTGCAGGCCTCGTCGGCTTGCTTCTCGGGGCAATTGCCCTGGCCAACGCTTCCAAGGCCAGCAAAGCGGCCGCCACCGCCACAGAACAGTCCTCGGCGCTCACCACCAAACTCGAGGGCGTAGAGGCCAACCTCGCCACCGCCTCGGCCAACGCTGACAGCGCGCTACGCAATCTCTCCAGCCTGAAGAACTCCACGCAGGAAGGGTTCAACACCGTAGCCAACGAATTGGGTAAGACCAACGGGGAAGTCGCCAAACTGCAGGAAGCTGCCACCAAGGCGTCCAAGCCCACCAAATCAGCAGACGGCAAGGCAACTGGGCCCGCCGTAGCAGGTCCTGATGAGTACGTTGTCGTCGGCGGCGACACGGGGGCCAAGATCGCCCGCGCCAAGGGCGTTGGTTTAGCGGACCTCGTCGCAGTAAATCCCGGTGTAAACTGGAGCGCGCTCAAGGTTGGCCAAAAGGTCAAGCTGCCCAAGAAGTAAGCGCGTATAACTCGTGACTTCTTAAAAATAACCGACCTCCCGCTTTCACCGCGGGAGGTCTTTTTTTTGCACCTTGTCCTCCGCCTATCCCTCGTCGGCTTCCGCTCATGACATGCTGCTGAATGCCGCGCCCCTGCGGTGGGAACGCGGCGAGCCTAAGCTGCTCGCGCACACGCGTATTTTGGATTTGCAGAGCGTCCCCTTCCAACACCCGAAACGCGGAGTAAAACGCGACTTCGTAATCGTGAATGCGCCCGATTGGGTAAACGTTATCGCCCACACCACCGACGATCATCTCGTCTTGGTGAATCAATTTCGCTACGGAATAAATGACTTTTCCTGGGAGCTGCCCGGTGGCGTCATCGAGCGTGGAGAAGATCCCGTCATAGCCGGAGTGCGAGAGCTCTTGGAAGAGTCTGGTTATTCAGGCGAACATGCCCGGCTTTTGGCCAGCATTCACCCCAATCCCGCGTTTATTCAAAATCGCTGCCACCTGGTGTTAGTCGAGAACTGCCGCATGACCCACCCGCCCGCATGGGACCCAGATGAGGAAATTGAGGTGGCAACCGTGCCCACCGCCGAAGTGTATGACCGTGCCCGGGCGGGAGGCATAACACATAGTCTGGTTTTAAGTGCCTTGATGATCTTCGAACCACTGTGGCGAGCACGCGTGTCCGGTTCGTCCGTTTGACATGTCCGCTCGCTAGGATTGCTTCTCAACTTGTGATCTCGTCTGCGCCAGTTTTTGCCAACCACCCGGAACTATTCGCTTCCCCTATCCAGGAAGTCGATACGCGACTGCCTGAAGCCTTGGAACGTGAAATCCGGCGTATTTATACACGCAGTCCTGTTTACGCCAAGCGCTTTGCTTTGCATCCGGCGCCACTACACTGGTCCTGTTACCAAGAAATACCGGCGCTAACCAAAAAAGAAATCGTCACGCTAGGTCACGAATCCTTCTTCGATGACTATAGGTTGGTGGAACGGGGGCTTGAGGAACGGAGATACGAATACGAGTCCACCTCGGGGACCACTCAAGGTCCGATGACAGTTATCATGGAGGATGGTTGGTGGAATGCCCAGACCGCCCGCGCCTACCGCGCTCATCCTCTACTGGCTCCCTACGCTGACCGTCCTCATCGTAAATGCGTGCTCGCGCCGATAGGCTGTTCATCGAATTTGTGCCCCTACGAGGACCACCCCTTCCCGCACCGTTACTTCGACGGCGTGGTTTATCTTAACCTCACCAGCGACCCCTTTGTTTTCCCCGAGACCGAATGGGATCGAATCGTGTCAGAACTGCAGGCGGTACGCCCCGATATAATCGAAGGCGAACCGATCTACCTCTCCCTCCTGGCGCGTGCCGTGCTAAGAAGACGTGTATCGGTCCCATCATTACGAGTGGCCATACTTACCTATGGCAAGGCCAGTTTGGTGCACAGTAGGCGGATTGCGGAAGCTTTCCCCACCGCAGAACAAGTGGATCTCTACGGCTCAACCGAGGCGGGTTATATATTCGTCGGCGACGCCTTTCGTGACAACTCCCGCGTGATTGATGACAACGTCTTCGTCGAGCTCGCACCCTATCGCGGGCTGGACGATGTTTTCCAGCTTTACGTCACCACGCGCGAGCGCGAGGCCATGCCGTTGCTGCGTTACCACACCGGGGATGTGGTTCGTAAATTATCCACTGGCTTCAGGGTGCTGGGCCGGGAAAGTGGACTCCATTTTCGTTCTGACGGAACCGTGATTTCCCCGACAGAAATTGATCGCACGATTCCAGCGGATTTCGCCTGCTGGCATTACAGCCTTACCCAGTCGGGTGATTCGCGTTGGAATTTCGATTACGTGGCCGAACAAAGCGTGCCACCCGGGCTCACCCACGCGCTGGCTGCGATTCTAGGCGATGGGGCGCGCGTTGCCGCCTTCCGAAAGAGACTGATCGCACCAGCAGCGAGCGGTAAATTTGGACTTCTCAAACCCCAGACCTCATAAACGTTAGTGCGATCTCAGGGAGAGCCTGATCAGCTCTATTCATATTTTGCCTAAATCTAGGCTGCGCCCGCTTCATTTGATTAGCTGCGGTCCAACGTAGATGTGCTAATAAGCACGCATAGTGCTGTTTCTAGCATTAGCAGACCTTTACAATCATGCAGTCGGGTTATTAGTTTAACACAGTCCGCGCATTTCCGCGCCAATCCCGACCTCGATCACCACCTGCATTCATCGCGATGAGCTTACTCGCCAACTTGTTCCGTTCCTCCATCGGCCGAAAGTTTCTGATGGCTATCTCTGGTCTTATTTTGACCGGTTTCGCCTTCGGCCACTTGGCCGGAAATCTTCAGATCTTTTCGCACCCCGATAAGATCAATGGCTATGCCCATTTTTTACAATCGCTCGGGCCCGTACTCTGGCTGGTTAGACTCGTGCTCCTGGGCGCGGTCGGCCTCCACGTATGGGCCGCTGTTGCGCTAACCCTCGAGAGCAAGGCGGCTCGAGGACCTGCGGATTATGGAATTCACAAGTGGCTCGCCGCCACGATTGCCTCACGCACCATGCGGATAAGTGGCTTGGTGGTACTCGCCTTCGTGATTTACCATATCCTGCATTTCACGGTGGGTCTTGCCGGCACAGAATACTACAAGGGTAACATCGCCGGGGTTATACTTGGGCATGACGTCCGCGAGTTCGGCTTTCCTTTGGCTTCCAAAGGCACCGAGGTCCACGACGTGTATTCTATGATTTTCATCGGCTTTTCTTCTCCGCTTGTGGCGGGATTCTACATACTAGCCACCGGCTTGCTTGCGGTCCACCTCTGGCACGGCGCAGATTCGATGTTTCAAACCCTGGGGCTGCGTAGTTCGAAATGGTCCTGCTGCCTGCGTAAGGCGGTCACTCTATTAGCCCTTGGCTACTTCATCGGCAATCTGGCTATTCCCGGGGCTATTTTCACCGGTATCGCAAAACCCGCCGAAGGCACCTACGCCGCCAAGGTTCTCTCCGCTCGCTAACCCTCGCACCCTTTATCGTCATGGCCACCCTCGACTCCAAGATTCCCGCTGGTCCGCTCGCCGACAAATGGCGCAAACATAAGACCGAAATCAAACTCGTTAACCCGGCCAACAAGCGCAAATACCACGTCGTCGTGGTCGGCGCGGGTCTGGCCGGCGCTTCCGCCGCCGCTTCTCTGGCCGATCTCGGCTATCAAGTGACTTGCGTGGTTTTCCACGACTCGCCGCGCCGCGCTCACTCCATCGCCGCTCAGGGCGGTATCAACGCCGCCAAGAACTACCAAAACGACGGTGATAGCGTGTATCGCTTATTCTACGACACCATCAAGGGCGGCGATTATCGCGCCCGCGAGGCCAACGTTCATCGTCTCGCCGAGGTATCGGTAAACATCATCGACCAGTGCGCCGCGCTCGGCGTGCCTTTCGCCCGCGAATATGGCGGCCTGCTTGCCAATCGCTCCTTCGGCGGCGCCCAGGTTTCCCGCACTTTCTACGCTCGCGGCCAGACCGGCCAGCAGCTCCTGCTCGGTGCCTACTCATCCCTCTCCCGTTGCGTCGGCCAAGGCACAGTCAAACTCATCACCGAAAATGAGATGAGCGACCTCGTCGTCGTGGACGGCCACGCCAAGGGCATCATCACCCGCGATCTGAAGACTGGTAAACTTAACCGCTTTGCTGCCGACGCCGTCATCGTCGCCACCGGCGGCTACGGCAACGTATTCAATCTCTCCACTTACGCCCGCGGCTCCAACGTCACCGCCAGCTGGCGCGCCTACAAACGCGGGGCCTGCTTCGCCAATCCTTGCTTCACTCAGATTCACCCGACCTGTATTCCTGTATCGGGCGATTACCAATCGAAACTCACCTTGATGTCCGAGTCCCTCCGCAACGACGGACGCATCTGGGTGCCCAAGAAAAAAGAAGACGTAAAAAAAGCCCCCGCCTCCATTCCTGAGACCGAACGCGACTACTTCCTCGAGCGCATTTATCCGAGCTTCGGCAACCTCGCCCCTCGCGACGTCGCCTCCCGCGCCGCCAAGCGCATGTGCGACGAAGGTCGTGGCGTTGGCGAGACCGGTCTCGGCGTTTATCTCGATTTTGCCGAAGCCATTCAGCGCTACGGCAAACAAGCCGCCGCCCGCGCCAACCTGCACAACCCCTCGGCCGAAAAGATTCTTGAATTGGGCGAAGCCGCCGTTGCCGAGCGCTACGGCAATCTCTTCGATATCTACAAAGAGATCACCGACGAGAGCGCCTACAAGCAGCCCATGCGCATCTACCCTGCCGTGCACTACACCATGGGTGGTCTCTGGGTGGACTATAACCTCATGAGCAACGTCCCCGGATTGTTCGTGCTGGGTGAAGCCAACTTCTCCGACCACGGCGCCAACCGCTTGGGTGCTTCCGCCCTCATGCAGGGCTTGGCTGACGGCTTCTTCGTCATCCCCTACACCATCGGTGATTACCTCGCCGGGCAAAAACCCGGCAGCCGCCCTTCGCCCGAGCACGCCGCCTTTGCCGCTGCCGAAAAAAATGTCGCCGACCTCATCTCCAAACTCATGTCGATCAAGGGCAAGGAACCCGTCGCCTACTACCACAAGAAGCTCGGCAAAATCATGTGGGACCAGTGTGGCATGGCCCGCACCAAGGAAGGCCTCACCAAGGGCATTGCCCAGATACAGGAGCTTCGCTCCGAGTTCTGGCGCAATGTAAACGTCCCCGGTTCGGCCGAGAACATGAACCAGGCCCTCGAAAAAGCCTGCCGCGTGGCCGACTACCTCGAACTCGGCGAACTCATGTGCCGCGATGCCCTCACCCGCGAAGAAAGCTGCGGCGGCCACTTCCGCGAGGAATACCAACACGCCGACGGCGAGTGCCTCCGCGACGATGAAAAATTCGCCCACGTCGCAGCCTGGGAGTTCCAAGGCGAGGGCCAAGTGCCCCTGCGTAACATCGAGCCGCTCAACTACGAGACGGTAAAAATGAGCGTCCGCTCCTACAAATAAACCACCCGCCGCGTTCCTCACTGCCCAACCCTCAGCCCTCACCTTCCGATGGTCGCCACCGCCCACTCCACTCCCTCCACCACGCCGATCTCCATCACGCTTCGCGTCTGGCGTCAGGCCGCCTCCACCCAACCAGGCCGCTTCGTCGAATATCCCGCCAAAGATCTTAATCCCAACATGTCCTTCCTCGAGATGCTCGACGTCGTAAACGACGAGCTCGAGCGCAAGGGCGAAGACCCGATCGCCTTCGCCCACGACTGCCGTGAAGGCATCTGCGGCACCTGCTCACTGGTAATCAACGGCAAACCCCACGGCCCCCACAAGGGCGTAGCCTCCTGCCAGACCTACATGCGCAGCTTCGCCAACGGCGACGTCATCGTCGTCGAGCCATTCCGCGCCAAACCCTTCCCTGTTATCAAGGACCTCGTCACCGACCGCTCGGCTTTCGATGCTATTCAGCAAGCCGGCGGCTTCGTCACCGCTCGGGCCGGCTCCGCCTGTGATGCCAACGCCATCCCCGTGCCGAAGGACGACGCCGACCTCGCCATGGACGCCGCCCAGTGCATCGGCTGCGGCGCCTGCGTCGCAGCCTGCAAAAACGCCTCCGCCATGC
>JAIXRU010000061.1 GCA_027485045.1 Opitutaceae bacterium
GTGAGACTCGCCGCCGACCACGGCGCGCCCGACCTGCGCGAAGCCCTCGCCAGCGCCTTGACCCGCGACCCACGCTTCCGTCTGCGCGGCCTCACCCGTACCCGACACACGCTCGAGGAAGTCTTCCTCGCCGCGACCAACGCCAAGGCCGCCTAGCGCATTTTTGATAAAACTATATCCGGAAGGTCGCCGCACCCCGCCGTTCGCAAACCCGGTCACGCTACGGCGGGGTGCGGCGACCCCGCCCTACATGGGCACATGGTAGCGGCTACCGTTTGACTTAAAATCCTCTAAGCCGGTGGAAACGTGCGTGCGCGCCGACGGGAGGCAACCAACGGCGGCGTGACAAGGCCGGGAATACGTCGAGATCGAGCGCGAGCAGGAAAATCCGATACGCGAAGCGATGCGCCTGCGGATGAAGGCGCACGTGCGTGATGCTGCATTCGTTAAGACGGGAGTGCGTGCGCAGCGGAATCGCTAAACTTGGGAGAAACCGAAACAACGCAAACCGTGCGCCACGGAATATGCGTTGGGGCGAGTCTGGGGTTAAACTCCGACCGACGGGAGGAAAATTAAACCCAGACACGCCCAACAGGATTCCGTGAATTCTTTATGAGAATTTTCGCAAAAGTAACATAAAGATAGTATCGTCAAGCGCGCCATTCGTAGGAATGATATTCATTTAGTGAATTTGCAGCGTCTTCCGCGCTCGGCTCTTGCCAGGGCACCTGCCTGATCTGCGAACTTACACATCTTACATGAAAACGACCACCGCCCGTTCCTTGCGCTGTTTACCGCCGCTCCTCCTCGCTTGGGGCCTCTCTTCGGTTTCCCTGCTTGCCCAGACCAACCAAACCATCACCGGCAACCTCTCCGTAGTTGGTTTATCCGACTTCGGTGGCAACCCCGACTTCAACGGCAACAGCCTCAGCTTCGGTTCCCGCAACGCCCCCCTGTCAACCACACCTGGCGCGATTTGGACCTACATCGACGGCACCACGCCCCAGATCACTTGGAGCGCCACACAAACTGGGCTCACATGGTTATGGCATTCCGGCACCAGCCCACAGTTTAGGGTCGATGGCACCAACACCCTCGGCCTCTTCGTGCCTGGCGCCACCACCCCGGCCATTATCCTCAACCCCGCCGGTCTCTCTACCTTCGCCCAAGGCCTCACCGTCACCGGCGTGCTCACTGCCAGCGGCGGCCTCAGCTCTCCGGGCGGTACCGTTACCGGCGGAACCAACGGCCTCACACTCAGCGCCGGCGGCACCGACAAAAACATCACCATCACCCCCAGCGGCAACGGCTGGACCACCACTGCCGCCCCCTTCCGAGTTACTAGCGGCACCTCCAGCAGCAGCAAGACGACCGGTGCCTTGATCGTAACGGGCGGGGTCGGGGTGGGTGGCACCGTCAATGCCAATGTCCTTACTAGCACCGGCTCCGTCACCGGAGCTAGCCTGAAAGCCACCGGCACCACCGCCAGCACCAGCAGTTCCACGGGGGCCTTGACCGTGGCCGGCGGGGTGGGTGTGGCTGGTGAGCTGACTGTCGGGGGGGCCTCCAGCTCCACCGCCCGCCTCACCGTGTCAGGGACCTCCAACACCAACGCCGCCTCCGCCGCCAATTTCACCGACTCCACCGGCAAATCGCTGCTATTAGTCCGCAACGACGGCAACGTCGGCATCGGCACCTCCACCCCCACCGCCAAGCTCGAAGTCGTCGGCGATGCCAAGGTCTCGGGCACGCTTACCGTCGGCACGCCCACTTCCGGCACGCTCATTGTCGGCGGCCAATCCGTGGTCACGGCAAACCAGCTCAGCAACTACGCCACCATGGCCCAAGTGGCGCCATACGCCAAGCCCACTGCGCTGTTTAATAATGCCGGCACCGCCATTGCCACCGTCGGCACCGACGGCAAGATCAACTTTGCCTCCGGTCTCACCGCCGGCCCTGACGCGTCCGCCAGCGGGACTTTCGCAACTGCACTAGGCAGAAACGCAACCGCAACCGGATATGGATCAAACGCAATGGGTGCCTGGACCACCGCCAGCGGTCCTTATTCTACCGCTATCGGTAATTCTACCACCGCCAGTGAGCTATACTCAACCGCGATGGGTGTCAGTACAATTGCTAACGGAGGTTATTCAACCGCGATGGGTATCGGTACAATTGCCAGCGGAGGTTCTTCAACCGCGATGGGTGCCGGTACAATTGCCAGCGGAGGTTATTCAACCGCGATGGGTTACTCCACAACTGCCAGCGGGTATTACTCAACCGCAACGGGTTTCCGCACAGCCGCCAACGCCTACGGCTCCACGGTGATTGGTCTATTAAATGTTATCCGCCCAGAAAATAGCGCTACTGCCTGGGTCGCCACCGACGACCTTTTTGTCATTGGAAATGGCATTTTTCAGCAGGTTTACGACGAAGATACCGGCATCACGACTGATTTTTCCATCCGCTCCAACGCCTTTTCCGTAAAGAAAAACGGCGACACGATGGTTTCCGGCACCACCACCCTGACAGGCGCGGTTATCGCCCAAAACAACATCACCGTCCGCAACCGCAAAGTCATCCGAGTGAACGCGGCGGGCGATATTCCCATGATTGGCTACAACCAGCCGGGAGATGAGCCAGAAGTACTACTCCCCTGATCTGGCAAAGGCGAGTGTCCGATCGGTGTGATTGGCATTTCTGCACTCGCCGCCCGGACCCTCGCCGCATTTAGCCGCCCGCACCACGTAACCTGTAAACTGTAGCCTTCCCCCTTTCTGCACGCGCCTGACGAATCGCCTATGAGCCCTTTTTCCCACCTCTTTACGCGCTTCCGCATTTCCGCGTGTGTCCTCGCCCTCACCGTCCCCGCCGCCATCGCCGGACCCGTCCCCACCAACAAACCCACCGCCTACCCGGCTTGGTGGTTCGAGCGCGATGTCATCCCCCGCCTGCCCGCCTCCGCCAACAATCCGACCCCTGTCTGGCCCACCGACTACCCCCCCGCCGACGACTACGCCGTCGCCAACATCGGCCAGCTCAAACACATCGCGACCAAAGCGGCCGCAGAGCTGGACGCCAAGCTGCCGCCACCGGGTGCGGGTACCACGGTGCGAACCTGGGTTAATGCCTGGCAAGCGGCGCCCGCCCTCGGCGTCACCCGCGATGACTACACCGCCGTCAACCTCGGCCAGGTTAAAGCCGTCGCCAAGCCCTTCTACGACCGCCTAGCCGAGCTGGGTTACACCGGCCAGCCACTCCTCCCTAGCCAAATCTACCCCTGGACCGGCGTTGGTCCCGACGACTACGCCTTGGCCAACATCGGACAGATGAAATACGTCTTTAGATTCTCCGTCGTCGGGGTCGATCTCGACGCCTACAAGGCTGACGCCGATGGCGACGGCATCCCTTACGGTTGGGAAGTGGAACACGGCCTAAACCCTTCCGACCCCGCCGACGCTTCCGCCATCGTAAACGGCCTTACTAACCGCGAATTGTTTCAACAATCACTCGCCGCCGGTGGCGATCCCTTACAGGCAAACTCGGTCGGACTGCTTATATATACACCCTATTAAGACCATCGTCGTCTCCCGAAGGCATATCTGCGGTTCGATAACAAGACGCCCTTTGCTATAACGCCGCCCTTTCCCATATGGCCGAATACTTCGCTGGCAGCAATCCGTGCGTAAACACGATCCCCGATTCCATTAATCAACCCGCCCTTCGCGTCATCTGGCCTTGTGCGATACGTTTATCACTGCGCTTCCACCCTGCTTTATAGTCCTCTTTTCAGTCATTCTTTATCCTGCCGTCACATGAAACACTTTGTCATTCTCTGGTTACTGCTCACTGCGGTAAACCTGCACGCCCAGTCAGCCTGTGCTATCACGGAAATCCAGCCGGTCGCGTTTAACGCTGAGGGCAGAGGCGGCACGACTTCGTTGGTTGGCTTCCCAGAATACACTTCACCATCGACACCGCCCAAGAGATATCGGACCAAGACGTTGAGCGGTAGTGTGGCGGGCGGAGTGTTCACAGACAGTGGATGTACTATTCCAGCGAAAACGTTTCCGTATGACGTGGTAAGTGCAACAACTCTGAGTAATCCCAATACCGGAGGGTCGGCCAACGCTAGCGCAAACATAACGGTATCAGGATTAACAATTACTGTAAATTGGACAGTTTCTGGATCCAATCAAACTCGAGGACATACGTTTTTAATTTGCACCTCAGCAAGTATAAATGATTACGTTGCTTACGGTGGTAATTACCAAAATGCATCTGGGGTATTTAGTTACACAATTCCATCCGGATCAACGTCCGATTATTACGTAAATGTTTATTCTCACGAGTGTCCGGTAGTAAGTTGTTTCATGCCAATAGTTTAAAATCATGTTCTGGTGCTGCTTCTAAATCAAAATCGGTCATGTCTTTCATAAATAATTCATTGA
>JAIXRU010000005.1 GCA_027485045.1 Opitutaceae bacterium
TCGAAGCGGTAAAGGCCGCCAACAAACACGGCGTCATCGTCTCCTACGATCTCAACTACCGCCCCTCGCTCTGGAAGACCATCGGCGGCCTTAAAAAAGCCCAGGAGGTCAACCGCGAGATCGCCAAATACGTGGATGTCATGATCGGCAACGAAGAGGACTTCACCGCCTCGCTCGGCTTCGCCGTCAAGGGTGCCGAAGACCTCAAGCACATCGAGACCGACGCCTTCAAGACCATGATCGAGACCGCCGTGAAGGAGTTCCCCAACTTCAAGGTCGCCGCCACCACCCTGCGCCACGTGCACACCGCCACGGTCAACGACTGGTCGGCCATCCTGTGGCACGACGGTCAGTTCTACGAGAGCAAGCAATACCCGCGCCTCGAAATCCTCGACCGCGTCGGCGGCGGCGATTCCTTCGCCAGCGGCCTCCAGTTCGGCTTCCTCGAATTCAACGACCCAAAGAAGGCCGTCGAATACGGCGCCGCCCACGGTGCCCTCGCCTCGACCACTCCTGGCGACACCTCGATGGCCACCCGCAAAGAGGTCGAGAAGACCATCGGCGGCGGCGGCGCCCGCGTCGTTCGCTAAGCTCGGGCGATTCCGCTAATCGATAGAGATTCACACACCGACTGCGCTTTTTGCGCAGTCGGCTTTTTTGTGCCTCAGCGCCTGAGCCAAGCCCGGCGCGCCCGCTTAAACACCGCAGCAGGCTCGACCCAGCTTTCCCGCGCCCCGTAGCGCAGGCGCAGCAACTCCTCTCGCGCCGCATCCCGTGCCGCCGCGCTACCCGTTTCCTGCGCCGTGCGAGCCCGCGCCAGTTTTCGCAACCATAGAGCCGCCTCGCGCCGCACCGGATCGGGCCGGCCAAGCCCTGCGCGCCCGCTTCGCCAAGCCAGCCAGTTGGCCCGGCCCGCCCGCCACCACCACCATGCACCCGCTGCCAGCAAGCCCGCGCCGCCCGCCAAGGCCAGGCTGCGTGAAAACCCCCACGGCTGCCTCACCCAGTCCACCGCCGACCGTATTTTTTCCTCCATGCCGGCGCGCCACGTCTTCAACACTTCCTGCACCCGGTTTTTGGTCCCGCGCAACAACTCGCGTTGCGAGCCTTCATCGAAATTAACGATGCGCCGATACCAAAACACCCGCAGTGTATCCAGCCGGGCATTCCACCCACTGTCCGTCTGGAGGCGAATCGCTCCGTCGCCCGTGGCCGTGTCTTCCAAGGCAGGTGTGAGCACGGACCCCGGAGTCGCATCCGCCAGGACCCATACGCCCGCCGACTCATCCCAGATCTCCGTCCACGCATGCGCATCGGAATTGCGCACTGTAATGCTGCCGCTGCCCTCATTCCAAGCTCCGCCCTTAAACCCGGTTACCAGGCGAGACGGCACACCGGCGGCCCGCGCCAGCAAGACCATGCTGCCAGCAAACAATTCACAGTGTCCCGGGGTGTTGGATCCCATCCAACGCACCAGCACGTCGTCCCCGCCCGCCGCCGGCATGGTCGAGCTCATGCTGTAGGTGTGGTGCGTCTGCAGCCACGCCGCCGCCCGCCGCGCGAACTCTTCACCGCCCCGTCCGGTGCCTCCGAATTCGGCGATCCAGCTCCGAAGTTGTTTTTGGTCCGCCTCGGTCAGATCGCCCATTTCCAGGAAGGTTGGCTCACGCAGGGTCGCGCCCTTGGCCGCTTCGCTCGATTTTGGGGTTTGGGCAAAGCGCTGGTGCTTATCCCGTGCGAAATCCGCATCGGCCAGACGCCCGGAAAACTCCATGCCCGACACCCGGTAAGGCAGCATCTTGGAGGACTCGTTTTTGAGCGCCGCCAGCCGCAAGGCTTTGTTCAACTCCAGGTCCTGCGGCCCCTCGAAAGCCAGACGGGAGAAATCCCCCAATAGCGGCAAATAGCGGCTCACCCCCGGCTGAAAATACACCTGCCACACCGCGCCGCCTTCGCGCCGGCTGCGGTTGCCGGTAAAAGCGGCAGCGCGTTCCTCTGAGCGGGCAAAGCTCAATCTCAGTCCGGCCGATACCTTGAATCCACGACCCGAATACTCATCCAGCACCAACATGCGCCAGTAAGGCATCGCCGGCACCGCCTGTGGATTGCTCACATCCACGTTAAACGCCGTGCCGCTATCTTGCTGGATGTCGACCACGTCGCCGAACTTTACATTCTCGGAAAAGCCGGTGCGCGAAGTGCGTTTGATGAGTTTGTCCAGAAACAGGCTGTTGCTCAGCTCGAAGCGCGGCAGGGCGAGGAAGAACACCACCGAAAGCCCCACCACCCCGGCGAACAATCCCGCGCCCAAGCCCAGCACCCGCAGATCCAGCGACGCCCTCAAGCGTTGGAAAAACACCGGCCAGCGCACCCGTTCCCAGCCGGTCGCCGCCGCGCTCGCATCCTCCGCCCGCGCATTCGACAGCGTCACCGCGAGCATCAAGGCCAGTGCCGCCGCGCTAAAAATCAAAATCTGCAACACAAACAAGGGCGACACCGTAAACACCCCCGTGATCACGACCAAAAACAGCGCGAGCAGGATCAATTGCAGATCCTCGCGCCGCCCTCGCGGCGAGATGCAACGGTAGGCCAGGAGCAACACAGCCAGGCGCACTGCAGCGGGTAGGGGGTCGCGATATAGCCATAGATCGGCGATCAAAACAGAGACAATCACTGGAAACGCCATGCGGTGAAACCAGGTCGGCAAGCGCGAAGCCAGCCACGGCTTCCAGACCATCAGCGGCACCGTGAAGGTGAACAGCGCGAGCACCAGCCAGGCATCCACATCCAGATAAAATACCGACCACGCCGCCAGCAGGCCGATGATCCCGCCCAGCAGCCAGCGCAGTTGCTGAAGCTCTGCCAGATTAAGCTGTGGCCGCGGGTTTGCCATCGATCATCGCCGCGACGCCGCGCGGTCCTTGAGGTTCCACTGTTAAGATTTTTCGCTCCGTAAATCGCCCGGCACCTGCTTGCTCCTCCGGTTGCTCCCGTTCCAACACCGCCAGGCGGTCGAGAAAGCGTTCCACGTCCCGCCATTGGCGCACTTCGACAGGGGCTTCCTCGCCTACCATCGTGGCGTGCAAACATCCTTGTTGAAAAAGGTCCTCGGCCAGCGTCGCGGTCAACCCGACCGCCAGCTCAAACTGTTCCGGACGGGTCCAAACCGAAGCGTCGTTACAGAGCCGGAGGGTAAATCCGGCCACCCCCTCGGCAGAAAACTGCCGCACCATCAGGTGCCGCAGCCGCGCACTCGCCTTCCAGTGCACCAGCCTGGGGGCGTCGCCCGGCACATAACGGCGCAGGGCCTGTAATTCCCCTTCGCGTCCGCTGCGTTTTTCCGTGCCGCGCCCTCGCGAGGTGCGCCACACCGCCCCCGCTGAATTTCGCTCGTAAGGCACCGTCGCGGGCCAGACCAACACTTCTCCGGACATTTCCGACGCCACCGACTTCCGTAAAAAACCAAACGGATACAAGGAACCCACCGAGCGCAGCCTTACCGGTATCCTTCCTCGCTTAGGCATGCTCACCGGCCACTCCAGCCGATGATTTTCCCCGGGGTCGAGTCGCGCCGTGAGATGTCTGCGCGCATTCAACACTCCCGCTTCCAACTCAAACCACAGGGCATAGGTCGGGAGCATCGTTTTCCCACTGCGTAGCTCCAACCCAATCGGGCGCACCTGCCCGGCCCGCCACGGCCCGCCCAAATGCAAGCGCCAGCCCACTTCGCGCAGATTCAACCAGGACAAGACCCCGCTCAGCACCAGGCACGACAACAGCAGCGACAGGGTGATGTAGAGGATGTTGTTCGAGGAGTTATACGCCGCCGTGCCAATCGCCAGCGATACCGCGATGAGCAGGATGCCCGTAAGCGTAGGCGACACCCGTTCCCCTCGCGGCGGCGGATAGAGCAAGGACCACAAGACGGAACGGAAGAACTTCCCGCGCCGGCGCCGCGATGCCGTCCATGGGCCCTGCCATTCCGTGTATCCGGCAGGCGGGGGCACGTCGATGGCGGGTGCGCTCATGGGGTTTAAGGAAAATGCAAAAAGTTCGCCGCCCAACTCAGCCCGGAACAGGCACCGCATCCAACAGACGCTTTAATACCGAGGACACCTGACGGCTTTGCTCCGCGCCGTCGCCACCCGCCCGCACAAGACTAAGCCGATGGGCGAACACCGGCCCGACCAGCCCGCGCACATCCTCGGGCAATACGAAATCACGCCCCTCCAGCAAAGCCCGGGCCTGCGCCGCGTGTTTCAAAGCCAGCCCGCCGCGCACCGACACTCCGGCGCGAAACTCCCCTTCGGTGCGTGTGGCCGTGACCAGTCGCAAAATATAATCCAGCACCGAATCCTCGACAAAAACGTGCGTCGCCAAGTGCTGGAGACGCAGGATATCGGAGCGGGTCACCACCGCGTCCAGCGCGATGGCGTCGTAGCCGGTCCTCACCCGGCGCAGGATTTCGAGCTCGTCCGCCGGAGCGGGGTAACCCATATGCAATCGCATCAAAAACCGGTCCATCTGACTCTCCGGCAGCGGAAAGGTGCCTTCGTAATCCACCGGATTCTGGGTGGCGAAAACCATGAAGGGCGCTCCCACCGAGTGCGCCTGTCCATCCACCGTCACCTTTCCGCGATCCATCACCTCCAGCAGCGAAGACTGTGTCTTGGGCGTGGCCCGGTTGATTTCGTCGGCCAGCACGATGTGGGCGAAAACCGGTCCTTGTTTAAAAACAAACTCCTTAATCGTTTCGTCGTAAATCGCCACCCCGGTGATGTCGCTCGGCAGCAGATCGCTGGTGAATTGGACGCGAGAAAACGTGCAATCCATCGAGCGTGCCAGAGCGTAGGCCAGGGTGGTTTTACCCACGCCGGGCAGATCCTCGATCAACACGTGACCGCCGGCCACCAAGGCGACCAGCACTTGATCGATCACGCCGTCCTTGCCCTTGATGGTCTCGCGCATCGAGGCCCGGAGTTTTTGTAAAGTTTCGCGGGCGGACCCAACCTGGGCGGCGGAGAAGATATCGCTCATGGTATTTCGTGGCTGGAATGTGTGTAGTCGACCTCCTACGTCAACGTAGCGAAGGCAGTTTCACCATCTACCCAGCCAAGGCCCGTCGCACTCCCGCCAAATCGGCCGTGATGTCGCATCGATTCGCTTTCCGCTCTTCGCCCAGCGGGTCCTCGCCTCCGCTCACCACCGGCCGATAATCCAGCCCGCGCAGCGCGGCCAGCCGCCAGAAAATCGGGTTAAAATATGCCCGGTTCACCAGCTCGACCACGCGAGTTCCTGCCTCGAAAAAAA
>JAIXRU010000102.1 GCA_027485045.1 Opitutaceae bacterium
AACCGCGTGCTCAATGGCACCAAGCCCTACGGCAACATCCTCGACTTCCGCCAGCAGCAGGACGCCGTCGATGCCGCCATCGCCCTCTTCTCCGGCGAAAAGACCGGCCAGCAGGCCCGCGAAATCTGGCTCGTGGACAAGGCCCCCGTGGTCATCGAGAAACTCGCCGCCGCCGTGCAGAAGCTCGACGCCTTCATGAAGTCTCAGGGCCTCGACTGTGCGCCCTCCTCCGTCGCCAACCTGAAGGGCGACGCCGCCAAGACGGTTTTTATTGAGCGTTTCAAGGAGGTCCAGCGGCTCAAAACCCAGCTCGATCAATACACCGACCTCACCGAGGAAAACAAAGCCGCCATCGAGCAGGTGCTGCCCGACGACAGCCTGCGCGGCTTTAAAGGCCAGTATCTGGAAACCGCCAAGAAACTCAAAGAGCAGCAGGGCAAACCTGGGAGCGCCGGCGTCCCCGCCGGCTCCGATTCCGACATCGCCCAGATCGACTTCGAATTCGTGCTCTTCGCCTCCGCCGTCATCGATTACGACTACATCATGGGCCTCATCTCCCGCTTCTCCCAGCAGGGGCCGGGCAAACAAAAGATGAGCCGCGAGCAACTCATCGGCCTCATTTCGTCCGACGCCAAGTTCATGAACGAGCGCGACGACATCGCCGCTTACATCGGCACGCTCAAGGCCGGCGAAGGCCTCAGCGAGACCGCCATCCGCGACGGCTACGCCCGCTTCAAGGCCGAAAAAGACGCCGCCGAACTCGCCGCCATCGCGCAAAAACACCACCTCGCGACCGCCGCCCTGCAAACCTTCGTGGACGGCATCTTCACCCGCATGATTTTCGACGGCGAGCACCTGAGCGACCTCCTGGCCCCGCTGGACCTCGGCTGGAAAGCCCGCACCCAAGCCGAACTCGCCCTCATGGCCGACCTGCACCCCCTCCTCACCAAACGCGCCGGTGGCCGCGATATTTCAGGACTCAGCGCGTATGAGCAGTAAGAAAGCCGTCATGCCCGCTAAAAAGAAACCGACCCCGCCCGCGCCCGCCGGAGACTTTGACTCGCTGGTCACCTCCATCGTCCGCATCCATCAGCAGACGCAGGATTTTGCCGCCAAGGCCGTCAACGTCGCGCTGACCCTGCGGAACTGGCTCTACGGCTATCGCATTGTGGAGTTTGAGCAGCAGGGAAAAGACCGGGCGGCCTACGGTGAGAACCTCATGACCACCCTTTCTCAACGTCTTGCTTCCCTCGGCTTGCCGCAAGTAACGCCCCGTGAACTTCGCCGCTACCGCCAGCTCTATCAGGTATACCCTCACATTTGGCAGTCAGTGACTGCCAAATCGTTTACTGAGGTGGGTTTCGGAGCATTGATTCCATGGGAGGGGTTCCTGCCCTCCTTAATTCGGGAGTCAGTGACTCCCGAATCTCCAATTGTGGAGTCAGCGACTCCACAATTAATCCAACGCCTCTCCTTCACCCATCTCGTCGAGCTGATCCAACTTCCCGACGACACCCAGCGCCGCTTCTATGAGATCGAGTGCATCCGCGGCAACTGGTCCGTCCGTGAGCTGCGCCGCCAGATCGCCAGCCTCTACTACCAGCGCAGCGGTCTCTCCAAAGACAAAGCCAAGCTGTCCGCCCTCGCTCACGCCGGGGCGGATACACTCCAGCCCGCCCAAATCATCCGCGATCCCTACGTCTTCGAATTTCTCGGCCTCCGCTCCCGCGATGTCATGGCCGAGTCCGACCTGGAAGACGCCCTGCTCGACCGCCTCCAAGACTTCCTCCTCGAGCTGGGCCATGGCTTTTGTTTCGAGGCCCGCCAAAAACGCCTCCTCATCGGCGACGAACACTTCTTCATCGACCTCGTCTTCTACCACCGCGTCCTGAAGTGCCATATCCTGGTGGAACTCAAAACCGATGCCTTCCGCCACGAGCACCTAGGCCAACTCAACACCTACGTCGCCTACTACAAAAAACACCAGATGACCCCGGGCGACAAGCCGCCCATCGGCATACTCCTCTGCACCCGCAAAAACGACGCCCTCGTCGAGTTCGCCCTCGGCGACCTCAGCAACAAGGTCTTCGTCTCCCGCTATGCCGTCGAGCTGCCCAAGAAAGAGGAAATGGAACGCTTCATCACCCAACTCGGAAAGGAGGTGGCGGAGTGAAAACCCACGGTCGGCCACAACCAGCCGCTGCGCCCGCTCCCGACGACTACCGGGACCTGCTCAATGATGTCGCGGCGGTCATCGCCCCGCTTCAGGCACTCCACCGGCAAGCGGTCGAGGCCCACGCGCCCACCGTCCGGGAAATCCTCCGCAGCGGCAGCCGCGATGCCCGCTTGATCGAACACACCCTCGATCACCTTCTGGACCACGCCTGCATTCCACAAGGTCTCGTCCTCTTCAAATCCCTCTGCCGCCACTACTGGGAAATCAACCCCCACGCCACCGCCGACTACATCAACGCCTACCGCGAGATGTGGGATTCCGACGACCAAGAAACCAAGGAACCCGAGCTGGCCTGCGATTTGCCGCCCGACCCGGAGGCGAAGTCATGAGCGGCAATAAAAAGAAAAAGCCCAAAGCATCGCCAGAAACCTCGCTGACCCGCTCCTCGGCGGCCGAATACCTCACCTTCGTCGCCGCCAGCGGCCAAGGCGGCGTCGAGGCCGTCTATGCCGACGAAAACGTCTGGCTCTCCCAAAAAATGCTGGCGCTGCTCTACGACGTGGACGTCCGCACCATCAGCTACCACCTCCAAAAGATATTCACCGACAAGGAGCTGGAGGAAAAATCAGTTATCCAATTTTTTCGGATAACTGCCGCCGACGGCAAAACCTACGACACCGGCCACTATAACCTCTCCGCCGTCATCGCCGTCGGCTACAAGGTGAACTCCGAGCGCGCCGTCCAGTTCCGCAAGTGGGCCACCGGCATCATCGAATCCTTCACCATCAAGGGCTTCGCCATGGACGACGAGCGCCTGAAAAACGACGGCTCCGTCCTCGGCAAAAAATACTTTGAGGAGCAGCTCCAGCGCATCCGGGAAATCCGCCTCAGCGAGCGCAAGTTCTACCAGAAAATCACCGATCTCTACGCCACCGCCCTCGACTACGACGTCACCGCCGCCGCCACCCAGCGCTTCTTTGCCACCGTGCAAAACAAGCTCCACTGGGCCATCCACGGCCAGACCGCCGCCGAGCTCATCGTCAACCGGGCCGACGCCACCAAGGACCGCATGGGCCTCACCACCTGGAAAGATGCGCCCCAGGGCAAAATCCAAAAGTTCGATGTCGTCGTCGCCAAAAATTATCTGACCGAGAGCGAGCTGGCCCAGCTCTCGCGCCTTGTCTCCGCCTACCTCGACATCGCCGAAGACATGGCCCTACGGCAGATTCCCATGACCATGCGCGACTGGGAAACCCGCCTCAACCGCTTCATCGCCGCCACGGACCGCGAGATTTTGGAGGACGCCGGCAAAGTCACCGCCGAGATCGCCCGCGCCCACGCCGAAAGCGAGTTCGAGAAATACCGCATCGTCCAGGATCACCTCTACGTGAGCGACTTCGATGCCCAGATGCAGAAGCTCGAACCCGAAACCCCGGACAAGCCCGCCGCCCCCGACGCATGAAACCCGCCTCCCCCAGCCCCAACGGGGCACCCCATACCAGCCCAGGGCAACGCCCTGGGTTCACGTCCCCCCACATTCCCCAGCCCTGAAGGGGCGATCCATTCCCCGCGCCCATGAGCACTAAAACGAAAACCCCCGCCACGAAGGGAGAAGCAAGTCTCGCGCTGGTGCCGGAGCTGCGGTTTCCGGAGTTTCGGGACACGGCGGCATGGGAGCCGGTAACGCTGGGAGAAGCATCCGTTCCGGTGGCCGAACGAGTGGGCCAAAGGAAACTCACGCCTGTGAGCATCTCTGCTGGTATCGGATTCGTGCCCCAGTCCGAGAAGTTCGGACGGGACATCTCTGGTAACCAATACGAGCTCTATACCTTGGTCCGAGATGGCGACTTCGTTTTTAACAAAGGCAACTCGCTCAAGTTTCCCCAAGGCTGCGTTTATCTTTTGCAAGGCTGGGGACAGGTTGCCGCACCCAATGTATTCATTTGCTTCCGACTGAAAGAAGGCTACTCAAACGGCTTCTTTCAGAACTGCTTTGAGCAGAACCAGCATGGCAGAGAGCTCAAGCGGCACATCACGAGCGGAGCGCGGAGCAATGGTCTGCTGAACATCAGCAAAGACACGTTCTTCGGTGTTGAAATCCCAACACCAAGCCCCGCCGAACAACAAAAAATCGCCGAGTGCCTGAGTTCGGTGGACGAGCTGATCGCCGCGCAAGCGCGGAAACTGGACGCGCTCAAGACCCATAAAAAAGGGCTGATGCAGCAGCTTTTCCCCCGCGAAGGCGAAACCCAACCCCGCCTCCGCTTCCCCGAATTCCAAAACGCCGGGGAGTGGGTGGTGAAGAAGTTAGGCACCGTGTGCGAAATTCAACGCGGCAAGTTCTCACATCGGCCACGCAACGATCCGAAATTCTTCGGAGGGCAATATCCCTTCATCCAAACGGGAGACGTTGTTAAATCAGGAGGCGGGGCGGTGATTGCGAGCCAGTCCTTGAACGAAGAAGGCTTGGCCGTGAGCAAACTTTTCAAACCAACGATCGTGTTGATCACAATCGCCGCAAACATTGGGGACACAGGGTTACTTCAGACCGAAGGATGTTTCACCGACAGCGTCGTCGGACTCATTCCCAAAAAAGAAGTTATACCCGGCTTTCTTGAACTCATCATGCGAGGGCAGAAGGAGAATCTGAACAAAGTCGCGACCACGGGTGCGCAGAAAAACATCAATAACGAAATCCTTCGTGAAGTTAGTGTTTTATTACCACCCGTCCCCGAACAACAACGCATCGCCGACTGCCTGAGCCGCCTCGACGACCTCATCGCCGCGCAAACCCAAACGCTCGAAGCCCTCAAGACCCACAAGCAAGGCATTATGCAGCAGCTTTTCCCCTCCCCGGAGTTGGTTGAAGCATGAGCGCGACGCCCATACGTTTCCGCGGCCGTGCAGCCCAGGCCGATCATTTTCGTGGCGTCACGAAAATGGTTGGTCAAACGGTCACACAGCGAAATCCGGCGACGGGTTTTTATCAGCGCTCCAGTAGTCAAGGATTCCTTGACTACTCAAATCGGAGACGGAGCCGAGTTGCCGAGGATTCCTCGGCAACTGCGAACTCAGCAGCGCGCGGCGGGTTCACTCCGCGCAGCCAAGGCAAGGCAACCGTCAAGGAATCCTTGACGGTTCAAATCCAACAACAGCGGAGGGGAACTGCCGAGGAATCCTCGGTAGTTCAAACGGCGGGAGGGAAAGGCATAGGTCGGGCTTTCAGCCCTCGGGAAACCGTTTCAACCGGATTCCTAGGGCGATGCCCTAGGCTGGTATGGCGATGGGCCTTTGGCCCGGAAACCCAAACAGCGCCAACGGCGCGATTTTATACCAGCCTGGGGCAACGCCCCAGGATAACCGCAAGCAACCGCACGAGGGCTGAAAGCCCGACCTATTTCGCCGCACCCACACCATGACCGACACCAACCAAAAGAAGCTGGGCTCCACCCTCTGGGCCATCGCCGACCAACTGCGCGGGGCGATGGATGCGGACGACTTCCGCGACTACATGTTGTCCTTCCTCTTCCTGCGCTACCTCTCGGACAACTACGAAACGGCGGCCAGGAAGGAACTCGGCAAAGACTATCCCGCGCTACCTACCGACGACCGCCGCGTGCCGCTGGCCCTGTGGTATGCAAACAACCCGGACGACGTCCCCGCCTTCGAGAAACAGATGCGCCGCAAGGTCCACTACGTCATTCAGCCCGCGCACCTCTGGAACAGCATCGCCGGCCTGGCCCGCACCCAGAACGACGAGCTGCTCAACACGCTCCAGGCGGGCTTCAAATACATCCAGGACGAATCCTTCGAGAGCACCTTTGACGGCCTCTTTTCCGAGATCGATCTCGCCTCGCCCAAACTCGGCAAGGTCTACGCCGACCGAAACGCCAAGCTCTGCACCATCATCCAGAAGATCGCCGAGGGCCTGAACGAGTTTTCCACCGACATCGACGCGCTGGGCGATGCCTACGAATACCTGATCGGCCAGTTCGCCGCCGGCTCCGGCAAGAAGGCGGGCGAGTTCTACACCCCGCAGCAGATTTCCGACATCCTCTCCACCATCGTCACGCTCGACAGCCAATCCCCCGACCAAGGCCCCAAGAAGCGGCTGGAAAGCGTGCTCGATTTCGCCTGCGGCTCCGGCTCCCTGTTGCTTAACGTGCGCAAGCGCATGGGCCCGCAAGGCATCGGCAAAATCTACGGGCAGGAAAAAAATATCACCACCTACAACCTCGCCCGCATGAACATGCTGCTGCACGGGGTGAAGGATACGGAGTTCGAAATCTACCACGGCGACACCCTCACCAACGAGTGGGACATCCTCCGCGAGCTAAACCCGGCCAAGAAACCCAGCTTCGACGCCGTCGTCGCCAATCCGCCCTTCAGCTACCGCTGGGAACCGACCGACGCCTTGGGTGACGACGTGCGTTTCAAAAACCACGGCCTCGCCCCCAAGTCCGCCGCCGACTTCGCCTTTCTCCTCCACGGCTTCCACTACCTCAAAGACGAAGGCGTGATGGCCATCATCCTGCCCCACGGCGTGCTATTCCGAGGCGGCGCCGAGGAGCGCATCCGCCAAAAACTGCTTAAAGACGGCCACATCGACACCGTCATCGGCCTGCCCGCGAACCTGTTCTACTCCACTGGCATCCCCGTCTGCATCTTGGTCCTCAAGAAGTGCAAGAAGCCGGATGACGTCCTCTTCATCAACGCCGCCGAGCACTTCGTAAAAGGCAAACGCCAGAACCAACTCACGCCGGAGCACATCGCCAAGATCATCGAGACCTACAAGTTTCGTAAACAAGAAGACCGCTACTCCCGCCGGGTAGAGATGGCCGAGATCGAGAAAAACGAGTTCAACCTCAACATCTCCCGCTACATCAGCACGGCGACCGCCGAGGAAGAAATCGACCTCGCCACGACCCACGCCGACTTGGTCCGTCTCGAACAGTCCATCCAAGCCGCGACCGCCAAGCATAACGCCTTCCTCAAAGAGCTAGGTTTATCCCCGCTACCCTGACTTCGCCGGCTCGCCGCAATCCATATCACGCATTAACGCATAAAAACATATTGGCATCTTAGTGCGTCCGCATCAATTTTGACCCATGAGAACCACCCTCGACTTACCCGACTCCCTTTTTCGAGAGGTCAAAACCCACGCCGTACAGCAAGGCGTTACCCTCAAAGATCTTCTCGCCTCCTACATCGAAGCCGGCTTGCGCGGATCGCGCAACCCAGCCTCCGCTGGCGACTCCCAGCCCAAGGCCCGCCCTCCCCTGCCCATTGCCATTCTCCGCACTCCCGGAACTCCCTCGCACCCGGCCCTCACCAATGCGGAGCTGCAAGCCCTGCTCGATGAACAGGACTTCGCGCAATACCAACAATCCATCCCCAAAGCCGCCCAGCCCGAGTAAATGGACCTTCCCGACCTCAATGTCTGGCTCGCCTTGATCGATCAAAACCACGTCCACCACGCCGTGGCCGAGCGCTATTGGGAGGGCTCCGCCGACGCCCAGCTTGGTTTTACCCGTGTTTCCATGCTGGGGCTGCTTCGCCTGAGCACCCAACCCCGCGTCCTTAGCCGCCCGCTCTCCAATACCGAGGCCTGGAACATCTACCGCCAGCTTTCCGCCGCTCCCCAAGTCACCTTCCTGCCCGAGCCCGCCACGCTGGAAACCACCTTCGCCACGCTTACCACTACCACTGCTCTGCCCAACCGTCTCTGGACCGACGCCTACCTCGCCGCCTTCGCCCTCACCAGCGGCGCACGCCTCGTCTCTTTCGATGCGGATTTCACCCGCTTCCCCGGACTAAATTTCTTTCCCCTCGGCAACCCAAGCGTGTCCTGATCACCCGCCTGAAATTCCCGCCCACCTCCATGCGCCTGCTCCGTCTCCTTCCCGTCCTCGCCTCGGCCCTCGCCCTGCTCGCCTTCACCGCCTGCGCTCCGCGCGAGACCCCTGTCCAGGCTGGCATCCGCACCCAGACCCTGCACCGCACCGTCGGCCCCGACCCCGCCAATCTCGACCCCCACCTCGCCTCCGCCCTCGGCGAACTCCAAATCATCTCCGCCCTCTTCGAAGGCCTCGTCGCCGAGGACCCCGTCACCCTCGCCCCCGTGCCCGGCGTCGCCCGCAGTTGGCAGGTCTCGGCCGACGGCACCACCTACACCTTTCAACTCCGCCCCGAGGCCCGCTGGTCCGACGGACGCCCGCTCGTCGCCGCCGATTTTGTCGCCTCCCTGCGCCGCGCCCTCACCCCCGCCCTCGGCGCGCCCAACGCCGAGCTCCTCTACCCCGTGCTCAATGCCGAGGCCTACCACAAGGCCCGCCTCGCCGATTTCTCCGCCGTGGGCATCACCGCGCCCGATCCACAAACCCTGCGCATCGTCCTCGAGTATCCGTCCGCCCACTTCCTCTCCCTGCTCACCCATCCCGTCTGGTTTCCCGTCCCGCTCCACGCCATCGCCGCCGCCGGCCCTACCGACGCACGCAGCAACCGTTGGGCCTCCGCCCCCGCCACCTTCGTCGGCAACGGCGCCTTCACCCTTCAGGAATGGCGCGCCGGCCAGGTGCTCGTCGCCGCCGCTTCGCCCACCTACTGGGATGCCGCCAAGGTCAAACTCCGCGCCGTCCATTTCCACGCCTTCGACAGCGTGGACGCCCAGGAGCGCGCCTACCGCGCCGGGCAGCTCCACGTGATCGACGCCCTCCCCGCCGGCCGCATCGACGCGTGGCGCGCCGAGGCCCCCGAGCAGCTCCGCACCGATCCCTTTCTCGACGCCTACTTCTACCGCTTCAACACCACCCGCCCCTACCTCTCGGACATCCGTATCCGCCGCGCCCTTTCCCTCGCCCTCGACCGCGAGCAACTGGTCAGCGCCCTCCTGCGCGGCGGCCAGCGCCCCGCCACCTCCTTCGTCCCGCCCGGCACCGGCGGCTACAA
>JAIXRU010000325.1 GCA_027485045.1 Opitutaceae bacterium
CCGCATCCAGCGGCGGTTTTTTTGCGCCTCACTTCAGCGACATGGGCACTACTTGTTTACGGTTTTTTTGAAAAAAAACTTAACGTAGCGGCCCCGCGTGCCGATAGCCCCGAAGCTAGGCCGCACTGCGCGACCTTTTTTCGCTCACCAACCCCGCTACCGCACGCCATGCCTCGGCCCCAACCCCTACACGGCGCGCCCGCGTCAGCCTGTTTCGGCCCCGCCGCCGTATTTCGTTTCGCCGCCTTGGCCGCCACTGCGCTCACCCTCGCGCTTTCCCTCGCCCCTACCCCGCTTGCCGCATTTCCACCGGCTCCGTTCCACACGATCTTCGGCATGATACGAGACGAGCAGGGCCAGACCCTGCGAGTCGATGGCGCGCAGATAATATTTTACCGCAGTGGCACCGAGGTCCTCCGCGAGCCCATTAAAGAAGGCCGTCTCCTCGACCAGAACTACCAAATCCGCCTGCGCATGGACATGCTCCGGCCCGGCACCCGCTCCTACACCGGACTGGCGCACAACTCCGGTTCCTCCTTCTCCATCGGCATCTTGCTCCATGATGTCGTCTATTACCCCATCGAGATGTCCGTCACCCGCAACGTCGGCCAACCCGGCCAACGTACTCGGCTCGACCTCACCCTCGGCGTGGACTCCGATGGCGACGGCATCCCCGACGCCTGGGAACAAAGCCAGCTCTACGCCGCCGGCATCTATCCGGTTAACGACACCTGGGACCTCAGCCAACTGAACCGCGACGGCGACTTCGACCGCGACGGTCTTTCCAACTACCAGGAATACATCGCCGGCACCTTCGCCACCGACGCCACCGACTACCTCGCCCTCCGCCTCGTCGAGGCCACCGGCACCTGCGCCACGCTCAGCTTCTTCTCCATCTACGGCAAAGTTTACTCGGTCGAATCCTCCACCGACCTCCAAACCTGGACCGCCGCGCCCCTCTACCTGACCGACCCCGACGACGTCTCCGACGACTCCGCCCCCACTCCTGTCTCCCAGGCCTCCCTCCAGGCCACCTCCACCGCCATCGTCAACATCTACGCCGCCACCGCTACCAGCGGCACCCGGAATTTCTACCGCCTAAAAGTTCGATGAAAACTCCGCCCTTCCTCGCCGCCCTCCTTGTCTTTCTCGGCTGCGTCCTGGCGTTCCCAAACGCCCTCCACGCCCAGTGGAAAACCGAAACCTACGCGCTCAAAGGCGGCTGGAACGGCATCTACCTTCACGGCGACGCCTCGCACACCACGCCCGCCACCTTGTTTCAAAACTACCCCACCGTGCTCGAAGTCTGGCGCTGGAATCCCAACCCCGACCAGACCCAGTATTCCACCTCTCCCTCCGAGCCCAGCTCCACCAGCAGCGAGTGGACCATCTGGAAACGCAACGACCCCGAGGAGCAACTCCTCACCGCCATGGTAGGCCAATCCTCCTACCTCGTCTACCTCAGCGGTTCGTCCAGCACCACCACCAACGTCGCCATCCCCCAGCGCCCGCGCCCACCCGTCGCCACCTGGCTGGTCAGCGGGGCCAACTTCCTCGGCTTTCCCGCCGATTCCACCACGCCCCTCATGGCGTCCTACTTCGCCAGCTTCCCCTCCGCCCTCGCCTCCCCATCCAAGGTTTATAAATACATCGGCGGCGAGCTCGGCTCCACCAACCCCTTCGCGGTCGCCACTTCCAGCGAACGCCTGAATCGCAACACCGCCTACTGGTTCGAGGCCACCGTGGTCGGCGATTTCACCGGACCGCTCAAATACGAACTCCCCAGCACCGACGGCCTCGCCTTCGGCCGCACCGGCTCCGTCATCACCGTCGGCGTCACCAACCGCACCACCAGCGCCCTCACCCTCACCCTTTCCACCGTCAATTCCGAGGCCGCCCCCACCGGCCAGACCGCCATCACCGGCCCCGTGCCCCTCACCCGCCGCGTTTACGACTCCACCACCGGCGTCACCACCGAGACCGCAATCACGAGCAGCTTCACCGTCTCCGTGCCCGCCTCCGGCCGCCTCAACCTCGAATTCGGCCTCACCCGCAGCTCGCTCACCGGAAACTCCTCCGCCCTCTACGCCTCCTTCCTTCGCATCAAGGACTCCGCTAACTTCTCCGACGTTTACCTCCCCACCAGCGCCCAAACCGCCACCCCCGCCGGGCTCTGGGCCGGCCAGATCGACGTCTCCACCGTGCAAAGCACCGTCGCCGGCAGCCCGGGCAACACCACCACCCGCTCCTTCCCCCTCCGCGCCCTCGTCCACGTCGATACCAACGGCGTCGCCCGCCTGCTCTCCCAGGCCTTTGTCGGCACCCTCGCCTCCACCGGCAATCCCCTCGGCATCTGCACCAAGGAGGTCGGCCTGCTCTCCAGCCAGAAAGGCGATGCCCTGCGCCTCGTGTCCAGCACCATGCCGCTCGACCGCGCTATCACCGGCACCGGCAGCTTCGCCGTCGGCTCCACCCTTTCTCACACCGTCAACATCGCCTTCGACGACCCCACCAATCCTTTCGTCCACGCGTATCACCCCGACCACGACAACCGCGACGCCCGCCTCGCCCCCCTCGCCGCTGGCAAAGAGAGCTACACCCTCACCCGTCAGCTCACCTTCAGCTTTACCGCCTCCCCTCCCGACGGCAGCACCGTCACCGGCTGGGGCACCACCATTTACGGCGGCACCTACTCCGAGACCATCCAGGGCCTGAACAAAGCTACCCTCACCGTCGGCGGCACCTTCACCTTCCGCCGCGTCTCCGAGATCTCCGCCATCACCCTTAACTGACCCGTCTCACGACCGTCGCCTGCTTTAGCCTCCTCCCTTTCCTCCCAACGCGCCCTCTCCGCCTCCCATGAAATCCCCGTTCGCCGCCCTCGCCCTCCTCCTCGCCCTCGCCGTCGCTTCTACGGCCTCAGCCAACGTCCCTTCGTTGCTCAGTTACCAAGGCCGCGTCAGCGACGCCTCCGGCACCCTCATCGGCAACAGCAACCCGGTTAACCGCACCGTCACCTTCAAGTTCTACTCCGCCAGCACCGGCGGCACCCCGCTCTACGCCGAGTCCCAGACCGTCACCATCTCCGCCGGCGAGTTCAGCGTCCTCCTAGGCAATGGCACTGGTGTCACCGGTTTCGCCGGCCCCGCCGCCCCCGCTAACACGCCCTACACCACCCTCCCCACCGTCCTCACCAGCACCACCTACCTCGGCATCACGGTGGACGACGGCACCGCCGCCGCCGATCCGGAGATCACCCCCCGCCAACAGATCGTCGCCGCCGCCTTCGCCTTCCGCGCCCGCACCGCCGAGACCGTCCTGGATGGGGCCCTCACCACCGCGATGCTGGCCAACTCCTCCGTCACCCTCGACAAACTCGCCGGTGCCAGCGTCAACAACACCAAGATCGCCGACGCCGCCATCACCACCTCCAAAATCACCGACGGCAACATCACCACCGGCAAACTCGCCGACGCCGCCGTGACCACCAGCAAGATCACCGACGCCGCCATCACCACCGGCAAGATCACCGACTCCGCCGTCACCACCGGCAAGATCACCGACTCCGCCGTCACCAGTGCCAAAATCTCCGACAACACCATCACCTCGGCCGACATCGCCGACGGCACCATCGCCACCGCCGAACTCGCAAACGCCGCGGTCACCACTGCCAAAGTAGCCAACAACGCCATAGACTACAACCAGCTCGCCGCCGCCATCCAGCAGGCCCTCAGCCCCTCCGGCACCATTGTTGCCTACGGCGGCGACAACGCCCCCTCCGGCTGGGCGCTCTGCAATGGCCAGACCCTCAGCCGCAGCACCTACTCCGCCCTCTACGCCATCATCGGGAATCGCTTCGGCTCCGGCGACAACAGCACTACTTTTCACGTTCCGGACTTTCGCGGCCAGTTCCTGCGCGGTCGCGATGGAGGCGTCGGCCGCGACCCTGACCGTGGCTCCCGCGGCGCGATGAACGGCGGCGGTGCCACCGGCGACAACGTTGGCTCGGTCCAGGGCGACCAGTTCCGTTCCCACCGCCACACCGTTCCCAGCGACAGCTCGGGCGGCAACGTAAGCCAAAACTCTCTCACCGACACCAGCGGCTCCGACGAAGGTTACACCTACACCCCCGGCACCGGCTACGAAGGCGGCAACGAAACCCGCCCCACCAACGCCTACGTGAACTACATCATCAAACTGTAGTCAGCCCGCCCCCCTACCCCACCCCTCCTCCGTCATTGGAAATTGGTCATTGGACATTGGTCATTAACTGCCACCTCCCCATGAGCCTCCCCCGCCTCTTCCGCGCCCTGCTGCTCATCGGTGCCGCCCTCTCCCTCCCCTTCGCGTCCTCATTCGCCCAATACGAGGTCAAAGGCGGCGTCTACAACGAGCTCAGCGGACGCTCCGGCCCCGCCCCCGTCGGCGGCACCAGCACCCCGACCGGCGACCCCACCATAAACCCCCAATACGCCAACGTCGCCGAATCCTCCGGCGGCTCCGCCGCCCGCTCCAATTCCAGCACGCTGACCTCCCGCTACCCGTCCACTTCCGCCATCCTGCTCCAACGCTCCGTCATCGGCACCACCTTCGCCTCCGGCGTCCCGCGTTACTTCCTCGGCGATCGCATGACGCCCCCGACCGGCTACATCAACTCCAGCGGCACCCTCGTCCCCACCACCGCCGACTTCTGGCGCGCTGAACCCGTCCGCGCTGGCGAACTCACCGTAAATCCCAGCACCCAACCGCTCAAAGACTCCACCGGTGCCCTCATCACCAACACCGGCGGCGTCATCATCCCCGCCCTCGCCCCCGGCGTTTACGAAACGTTCTATTACAGCCCCCACGCCCGCGCCGTCTTCGCTTACCAAGCTGGCCAGGTTCAGCTCTGGTGGCGCTCCAGCGTGCCCGATGGCACGGGCAACTACATCCTTGTCCTCGAAACCTTCTCCGTCTCCTCCGCCACCACCAGCCCGGTGCGCAGTATCTACTGGACCGAAAAAAGCTTCAACGGCCCGCGCGTCACCATTCCCAGCGGCCGCATCGTCACGGTAAACCCGGTTTACAGCAACGGCTTCCCCGCCACCGTCACCACCGAATACGTCGTCGCCGGAGCCTCCGCCCCCGCCGATCCCGACGCCCAGCCCGCCGCCGAACTACGCACCGTCTGGTTCGAGAAAACCAACGGCATCGGCGAACTCCACGCCTACAATGTCGGCGGTCGCCTGCTCGTCGAATACCTCGGCGCTCTCCGCGACGACGGCTCCCACGAATTCCTCGGCGCCGACATCGTCGAAGTCTCCCAAGCCGCCCCCGCCTCCACCCTCAGCGTCTCCCTCGGCGACGAAATCCGCCCTTCCCTCGACCAGCCCAATCTCGTCGCCCTCCCGGTCAACAGCGG
>JAIXRU010000080.1 GCA_027485045.1 Opitutaceae bacterium
CCACCTCCTGCATCCTGCTGATCCTCGCCGCCAATCAATCCGCCGCCCTCTCCGATACATCCCTGCCCTACTTGGTGCAAGGTGCCCCGGAAGCTCTGCGTTTCGCCTCCGCGAAATCCATCGCTCCAAGGCCGGCCCGCCCGGTGGCCTCCCTAAAACCACCCGCGAACGATCCGCCCGCCGCAGTTTCCCCCCAGCCTGACGCAAAAACCAAACCGGACCCAGCTACCGCGACCGCTTCGACGACGCTCGACCCATCCGAAAAAGCGAATCCGTCACTAACAGGCTCCGACCCTTCAGCACCCTCCAATCCGTCCGCCAATCCGAACTCTCCGCCCGTTTCCCCGGGCATAGAGCTTCTGCCCGACACCTACTCGCCACGCATCACCGTGCGGGTCGAAGACCTTCTCCCGTTCTTCGCTCCACCCGGCCAGCCGGCCAGTAAGGCCACGTATGAAATGAAGTAAATGAAGCCTCGCCCCCCGCTTATTCCCTTGCTGCTAGCTGTCCTCATTCCCGTGACCGGCACCCGTCCGGTTGCCGCGAACCCGGGGCCGGCAGCAGCCACCGCCACCGCCGGTTCCATCGCCACCGATGGACACGATGCGGTGGCGGATGAGCGGGCCAGCCTCATGCGCATCGGCGCGGCCAAGCTCGCCTCCGGCGACGCCGCCTCCGCCCTCATCGCCTACCGCCAGGTCGCGACTTCGACCAACGAAGAAGAGGAGGAAGCCGCCGGTCAGGCCCTGCTCGGCATGGCCCGAGCCTACCGGCTCGCCGGCAATGGCGTGAAAGCCGCCGCCACCTACGAACACCTCGTCGGCAACCACCCCACCTTCTCCGACCTGCCTTCCGCACTCTTGGAGCTGGGACGCACCTTGCGCGATCTCGGCAGTCCCAAGCTGGCGATAGCCCGCTTTTACTCGGTCATCCACTCCACCCTGAAAATGCCCGAGGCGGAATCAGAGCGCTACCGCCGGGTCGTGCGCACCGCGCAATTCGAAATCGCCGAGACGCACCTCTACATCGGCAACTACGAGGAAGCCTCCCGTTTCTTCAAACGCCTCGACCTGCTTGACCTCGCCCCCGCCGACCGTGGCCGAGCCCGCTTCAAGGCCGCCTACAGCCTCCTGCAAAGCGGCGACCGGCAAGGCGCCGTCATCGCCCTTAATAAATTCATCACCCAAGACCCGCAGGACGAAAACAGCCCTGAAGCCCGCTTTCTTCTGGCTCAGTTGCTCGCCGAACTCGGACGCAAGGAAGAGTCCCTGCGCGTCACGATCAACCTGCTGCAAAGTGAATTCGCGCGCGGCGACGCCACCGGCCGCTGGCGCGCCTGGCAACGCCGCACCGGCAATCAACTCGCCAATCTCTATTACCAACAAGCCGACTACGTCTCCGCCCTCGTGCTCTACCGCGCTCTCGATGCGCTGGATACCACGCCAGCCTGGCGCGTGCCGGTCCTCTATCAAATAGGCCTTTGCCAGGAACGCCTGCAACAACCCGCCAACGCCGTGGCCACCTACGATCTGTTAAAGAAAATCGCCGGCACCGAATCCGCGCCCGAGATAATCGATTTTACCCGCATGGCCGATTGGCGTGCCCGGCAAATTTCCTGGATCGCCACCGCGCACGACCAAATCACCAACTTGCGCCCCGCTCTGCCTGCCCCCGCCGCCGCACCCTCTCCTGCCGCACCCGCCGCCACCCCACTATGAGTCTAGCCGATACGCTCGCCCGCCACTTGGCCCTGTGCGACGAACTCCACCAACTCTGCCTCGAAGAGAACCGTATCTTGAAACAAGAACGCCGCGCCCCCGACGCCGCCTGGCGCGAGCGCAAACAAGAGCTCGCCGCCCGCTTCGATGCCAGTGTGCGGGATATGCGCGCCCGCCAGCCCCAAGCCGGCGACCATGGTGGGGAACTCTTGGAGCGCACCCGCCAACGCTCCCTGCAAATCCTCCACCTCGACCGGGAAAACGAACAACTGCTCCTGCGTTGCAGCCTCGCCCCCGCCCGGCCCGACACGCCCCCTCCCCCGCCCTCCGCCGCCGGCGCCCTGCGCGCCTACGGCCGCAAGGTTTGAGCCCCGGCACCCTCGCTCACGAAGCCAGCGCCGCCGCCAGCTTGGCTGCGAAGTCCTGGCTCGAAAACGGTTTGGACAGGAAAAACACCCCCGGCTGCTCCATCGCCTCCAAGGTGCTGGCATCGTCCACGTATCCCGACATGTAGAAGACCCGCAGGTCCGGCTTTACCTCGCGCAATCGCCGCGAAAGCGCATAGCCATTCATGCCCGGCATCACGATATCGGTCACGAGCACATCAATATCGCGCAGACCCGTCTCCGTAGCCCAGGCACAGGCCGCCAGGCTATCCCCGAAAACCGTCACCCGGTGGCCCAGAGATTCCGCCAGCATGCACGTGACCGAGCGCACCAGATCATCATCCTCGACCAGTAACAAATGCGCCGGCCGCTGCTCCATCGCCTCCGCCTGCGCCTGATCATAGGCGATCAAGGGGTCCTCGATCTCCGGCAAATCCAGGTGAAACACCGTGCCCTTGCCCATCTCGGTTTCATAGGTCAAATCCCCGCCAAAGGCGCGCACGATATTGAGCGAAGTCGCCAGTCCGAGGCCGGTCCCCCGCCCGCGCGCCTTCGTGCTGTAAAAGGGTTGGAAAAGCCGCGCCCGCACCTCGGGCGGTATGCCCGGCCCGGTATCGGATACGGACAGGCGCACCCGCCGCGCGCCATCCGGCCCCTCCTGCCCAGCGCGAACTCGAAGCGTCAATACGCCATCGGTGATCATCACGTCGCGCGCATTCAGGCACAGGTTGAACAAAACCTGCTCCAACTGCTTGCTGTCGGCCCGGCACCAGGCCGGCGCCTCGGCCAGCTCCACCTCGATCCGCACATGCTCGCTAAGCAGGGAGCGTATAAAGCCGCGCAGATCATCCACCAAGGTATTCAGATCAAGGGTCTCTATCTGGGTGACGTCCTGGCGGCTGAACGCGAGCAACTGGCGCACCAAGTGACTCGCCCGGCTGGAGGCGTGCAAGATATCGTCCACCCGTGCGCGTTGATCAGGGTCCGGCAAATCGTCGCGCAGCAGCTCGGCAAAGCACCGGATCGCGGTCAGCAAGTTGTTAAAGTCGTGGGCCACGCCGCCCGCCAACAGGCCGACCGCCTCCATTTTTTGCACTTGCTGCGCACGCTCCTCGCCTTCGCGCAGCTTCAGTTGTGCCCGATAACGCGCGTGCGCGATGGCCAGGATGCTCGCCAGATCCCGCGCGTAGTGCAGGGGGCCGATAGGGTTGCGCCCCTCGATCGCCCGCAGGCCGACCAGCCAGCCGACCTGCGGGTTTTGCGGGTCCACGGGTATGGCCACGCCTTCCGCCCAAGCCTGCGCCTGCATCCAGTCCTCATCCAAGGGAAACGTCTCCTTGTCCTGTGGGTAATCCAAAGTGGCCTCAGTCACGCTTTGGATTCGCAACACCGGCGGCTCGCCGCCCTCCGGCAAACCTCGATGAGCAGAGACATGAAACGTCTCATCCTGCGAGTCGCGCAAGACCAGCAATCCTGCGTCCAAAACCAGGTGTTCGCATAAAAGCCTCAACGCCTCCCGGTTGATTTCATCCGAGGTCGTTTGCTCCAGCGCGACCCGGCTGAAACAGGTGAGCGAGGTCTGTCGCAGCGTGATCAGGGCCAGCCGGTGCTCGTGCTCTTTTTGATCCTGTATATCCAGCACGCTGCCAAGGTAGCCCAGCGCTTGACCCGCTTCGTTGCGCCACGGCTGCACCCGCTCCACGACCCAGCGATAAAATCCGTTGGCCTGTTTTAAGCGATATTCGAAGGACGTGGGCGTGCCGGAAAAAACGCCGGAGGCTGCGCTCAAGCGCTCACGATCATCCGGGTGCACCAGATTCCACGCCGCGTCAGGCTTGCAGGCTTCCAGCTTCAAACCGGTCGCCGTCGCCCAAGCCTCGTTAAAATGGAGCAACCGTCCCTGAGTATCACTCAGCCACACCATGCCGGGTGACGCGTTCAGCACGAAGCGCAGGCCTGCATCCACCGGCGGGGATTCCGCTCCAGGAGAGGCTTTGGGCGCACGAGGACAAAACGGCATGGGCCCAAAGCAGCAAACGCGCCCGCCAGAAGCGAGCGCGTTTCAAATCAGAACCCCGAAGTTACGATATTCTTAATCCTTAAAGGTTAAATGGGGCGCACCTGCTGAGGGTATCGACGGGCGCACACTGGCGCGTGCCACCGATTGAGTGACCTTCTTGACCCGTCGCTCAGCCGGAGGCGGCGGCGGCGTGTGCGCTAATGCGGGCGCGCCCTGCTCCCGTGCGCCGGAGACGATCGTGACCAGGCGATTCACTGCGGCCTTCAACTCGATCGACTGCGCACTCAGCTCTTCCGATGCCGACGCGGATTCCTCGGCGGCGGCGGCGTTGCTCTGGGTGACTTGATCGAGCTGGCTGACGGCGGTGTTCACTTGGCTGACACCCTCGCTCTGCTCGGTCGAACCGCTGGCGATCTCACGCACCAGATCGTTCATCCGGCGGGCCTTCTCGGCAATATCGTTCAGACTCGACGACACCTTGTTGCTGATTTCCACACCGTGCTCGCTCTTCTGGATGGAGTCGGTGATGCGATCCGCCGTCTCGCGGGCGGCTACCGCCGAGCGCTGGGCCAGCGAGCGCACCTCGTCGGCCACCACGGCAAATCCGGCCCCGGCCTCGCCGGCGCGGGCGGCCTCGACGGCCGCGTTCAGCGCAAGGATGTTGGTCTGGAAGGCGATCTCATCAATCGTCTTGATGATCTTGGAGATATTATCCGATGCCGCTTTGATTTCACCCATGGCGCGCACCATTTCCTTCATATCGGCGGTGCCGCCATCAGCCGCCTCGCGAGTTTGGGCGGCGATGGCCTGGGCGTTGCCGGCGTGCTCGGCGTTGCGCTTGGTCATGCTGGAAATTTCCTCCAGCGTCGCGCTGGTCTCCTCGAGCGAGGCGGCCTGTTCGCTCGCACCCTCGGCGAGGCGCTGCGAAGCGGTCGCGATTTCCCGCGCCGAAGACTCTTCCTGCGCGCTGGCACCATCGATCACGGCGATCGAGGCCTCCAAAGGCTGGATGATTGTCTTTCGCGAAAAAACCATTGAGCCGATGGCCACCAAAATCGCGGCGGGCAACACCCACAATACAGTCTGCGCCATGCTGGCGCGAGCGACGGCATCCACGCTATCCAGCTTAGCATGCAAGACGAAGGCCCCGTGCACCTCGCCCTCGCGCCAGTTTTCCATCTTAAACCCGAGCACGTCCAAGCCGTCGCCGGTGGGACTGTTCTTGGGGTCGCCGTGGCAAGACATGCAATCCGCGGTGAGTTTTATGGGACGGGCGAAGACGAGTTTGTTGTTCGCCTTATCAAGCTCGAAGTACTCGGGCACATCGCCCTTTTCGAGGATGGCCAGGATCTTGGCCTCATCGGCCGTGGGGTTGTTTTTCTCGTTGCGCGCCTGATTCTTTGGCACGCGGAACTGCCACTTGTTTTCGTCGGCTACGGTTTGGATCGCGTTCCATGCCGCTACTACCGGAATCGTGGTGTATAGGGTCGATCCACGTAGGTCGCCGGTGTGTTTATACTCCGCCAGGAGTTTGGCCCGATCAAAGGCGCCCTTGGTGCCCATGGTAGAAATCGTGGCGCGCACATTCTCCGCCTCCACGATCGCCGCTCGCATCGTATCGCGGGTAAGTTCAACGCCCTGTTTGTGAATGACACGACCTTGAATCAGAAGACCAGTTCCAACGCTTATGGTGATGGCGGCCAACGCAATGAGAACGATTTTGTTACCTAGTTTCATAGGGGTGGGGGAAGAGAACACACGTGGCGCTAGAAGAAGCGCATCCCCAATTATCGAACCATTTGAATAAGACTTTAGCCCTATATCCCTATTCTTTTTATAATCAGGTAGGCGTGTCCGGCGTGAGAGCCTTGCTAACCGCCAGAATCAATGCCGTCGCTTCGCAGGGCTTGGTGATCACGCCACGGATAAAGTTACGCAGGGTATCCGGCAAAACGAAGTCCCCTTCATTTCCGGTCATGATCAAAATCGCCACATCCGCGCGCCTGCTCCGTAGCTGCTCGATAAACTTCACCCCTGACACGCCAGGCATGGCCATGTCCGTGAGTATAAGATCCACCCGCCCGCTGGCTGCTTGAAGCTGGGAGAAGGCGGCATCGGCGCCATCCGCGCACATCACTCGAAACCCTTCGCGCACCAGAATCAGGCGCATGATATCCCGCACCGCCGCCTCGTCGTCCACCACGAGCACGGTGCGGCCTCCGCCGGTCGGAGCAGTGCGGGGCGAAGCCGAAGGACTGAAGGGCGTGCTGGTCGGCGGCGGTGTGAGGCAAAGCGGCAGATAGACCTTAAACAGCGTGCCGACCCCCACCCGGCTGGAGACCTGCACGAAGCCGCCGTGACCGCGCACGATGCCAAGCACGACCGATAAGCCCAGTCCGCTGCCCTGGCCGAAGGGTTTGGTGGTAAAAAAGGGATCGAAAATCTTGTCCAAGATCTCCGGTGCAATCCCGAGCCCATGATCGGCGACGGTAAGCAAAACAAAGGTCCCCGCCCGCAACTCCGTGTCCCGCTCCGCAGCTTCGGCGGAAATCTCCGCCTGGTTAACGCCAAAGACCAGACGACCGCCGCGCGGCATGGCATCGGCGGCGTTGATCGCCAGATTCACAACCACTTGCTGGAGCTGTTGCGGATCCCCCAGAATCGGGAACTCACCCGACGCCGGCACGGCATCCAGCGTGATGTTTTTTGGAAACGTTTCGCGGATGATGGTGCAGGCGTCGCGCAACACCTTCTTGAATTCCAGCCGGGTTTTTTCCCCGCTCTCGCCTCGGGAAAACGCCAGCAATTGGTGCACGATGGCCGAGCCGCGCCGCGCTCCGGCCTCCATCGTATCGAGCAACATGCGCCCGCCAGTATCGTTGACATAGGCGCGCAACATCTCCGGCGCCATGAGAATGGGCGTAAGGATGTTATTCAAATCGTGGGCCACACCGCTGGCCAGGCGGCCCACGCTCTCCAGGCGTTGCTGACGGAGCAACTGGCTTTGCAGGGCAACCCGCTCCGACAAATCCCTCAAAATAGTCAGGTGCACCCCCGGCAGGATGTGCGCGACCGCGCTATAATCCGCCCGCAACGATGTCCCATCCTTGCGCCGCAGGGTACATTCGCCGCTTTGCGTGCCGTGCAACAAAAACTCCTGCCACGCCCTTTCGGCCAGGCTGCGATCACTGGTCGCGAATACCGCATCGATACCCAGCCCCAGCAACTGCTCGCGGGTGTAACCCAGCATGCGAGCCGCCGCCGGGTTTACTTCGAGAAACCGACCGTCATCACCCGCCATCAGAATCGCATCATGCGAGTGCTCGAAAAGGGCCTGCAACCGGGTCTGGCTGGCGCGCAAGTCCGCCTCCTGCTGGGTGCGGGCGGTGACGTCGTGCGCGTTTAAACACACCAGCCGGGCCTGCCCGTTCGTGCCCTTAAGCGGCATGTAACGGACGATAAAGTGGAGTTGGTTTTCGGCGCGATCCAGCAGCATGGCCTCGTGCTCCACGACGCGGCCGCCCGCTGCGGCAGCCAGACTCGAACGCACCTGTCGCCGCATCTCGGCGGGCATAAACCGAAACAAGGAATCCCCTTCCCGCAGCGCCCGGGACAAAATTTTCGACGAAATCTCCTGGGCGGCGGCATTGACCACCTCCACCACGCCATTCGTATCCAGCACCAGGTGGATTTCGTCGCTGGAATCCAATACGGCCTGCATGAGCCGTTCCGAGCTATGCAGATCCAGGGTGCGTTGCTCCAGCATCTGCTGGGCGCGGATCAAGGCGTTTTTCTGCCGGGCCAGATCACAAAGCCCGAACACGTAATCGGGCGCAAAAGGCCTGCGCAGATGCGCACTGGCTCCCGAACGCAAGGAAGCCACCGCCGCCTCCGGCGCCAGGTTGGAGGTGACGGCGATGAAACTTGCCTGCGGAAAAGCCAGGATCAGCTCTGACATGTGGCCGGTCGAGGCTCCGGGCAGGTCGAGATCGTAAACCACCGTTTCCCACGGCTCCTTCTGAAGTGTAGTAGCCAGCGAATACGCATCCGCGACCTCGCGCACCTTGCAGCCCTGGGCAACAAAGACGTTACGCAGCGCCATCTCTTCCGCACCGGCCGGCATCGAGAGCAATACCTTCCACGCATTAGAGTGTTCGGGCACACTGAGCAAATGCCGCACGCGCTCCCGTAAGTGATTCGCATTGATCGGCGCGGACAAGAGGTCACTGGCCCCCAGCTCCACCGCGATCTCCACTGCCTTCGATCCCGCAAAGCTGTCGGAAATGATCAGGATCGGAGTTTGATTAAACTCCCGATAACCCGGGGAACGCAACATGCGGCAAAACCCCCAACCGCCGATTTCCGGCAGGTCGAGATCCATCACCACCAGGGCGGGCCGGCGCTGCAGCATGGCTCGCATCGCCTCGGACGCGGACCGGCATCTCGCGATCTGCAAACCTTCGTGTGCCAACATCGCCGACACCTCCGCAAGCTGCGCCGGATCGTGGTTAACCAAAACAACGAAGGGGAGCTCGAAGGGAGCGTGTGTCATCAAGAAGGTGGGGCAGGAGTGAGTCGAGGGGCGGGACTTTCGTTTTTAATATGCCGCGAGGCGTCGTCGAGCACAGCTTTAAGTTCATCCTCCAACGCATTAAACGAAGTCGAAAGGTCCAGCCCTTGCGCCAAAGCCGTTTCCACTTCGGTGACTGCGAGACGTAGATTTTTTGCGGAATAGTTCCCCGCCGCGCTCTTTAAACTCTGCATCGCCCGCCCCAGCGTCACCCCATCGCCCTTGGCGAGTGCCGTGCGCGCCCGAACCTGATAATCCATGACTTCGCGACAGAACTGACTCAGCAATTCCGCCGCCAGCCCGCTGTCCCCACCCATACGCTCCAGATACTCTTTCCAATCCAGCGCGGTGCGCGGTGCGGAAGGCACCGATAAAGTCGAAAGGTGCAAGGCCAGGCACTCTGACAGAGCCTTCGTATTGATCGGTTTGCTCAGATAATCATTCATGCCCGCCTCCAGGCAGCGCTCCCGGTCGCCCGTGAGTGCATTGGCGGTCATGGCCACTATCGGGATATTGGGATTCAGCGCGGTGCTGTCCGGCCCGCGCACCGCCCGGGTGGCCTCGTAGCCATCCATCTCCGGCATTTGGCAGTCCATCAAAACCAAATCGTAAGGCGCGCGCGACAACGCAGTGACGGCCTCGCGGCCATTGGCCACCGCATCCGCCCGGTAGCCCAGACGGGCCAGAATGGCCAGGGCCACGCGTTGATTGATCGAGTTGTCCTCCACCAGCAGCAGACGCCAGCCGGTGCGGTTGGCAGGCAGGCGCGGCGCAGGCGCGGCCACCGCCACCGCCGGGGAAAACACTTCCGCCAAAGTGCGATGCAGGGTTGCGCGCCGTACCGGTTTGGAAACCACCGCCCTCGCCCCCGGCAAGGCTACCCGTCCCGCCAGACTGGAAAGCACAATCACCGGCAAGCCCTGCTTGCCATCCCGCCGCGTCGCGATGGCCGCC
>JAIXRU010000265.1 GCA_027485045.1 Opitutaceae bacterium
GATCACGAGTGGCGGGGTGGTGACGACGCTGGCGGGAACGGCGGGCAGCACAGGCTCGGCCGATGGCACAGGCAGCGCCGCACGCTTTTACAATCCGACCGGAGTAGCGGTGGACGGGAACGGGAACGTGTATGTAGCGGATCTCAGCAACTCCACGATCCGTAAGATCACGAGTGGAGGGGTGGTGACGACGCTGGCCGGAAATCCGGGCGTCCCTGGTTTGGTCAATGGCACGGGCAGTGCCGCGCGGTTTAATGGTCCGCTAGGAATCGCCGTGAGCCCTTCCGGCCAAGTGGTGCTCGCCGATTCCGGCAACCACCGCATCACGACCGCCGCGCCCTACCTGACGACGGCGGCGACGGCCTCGGGCACGGTAGGGGTGGTGTTTGGCGGCTTCACCATCACGGCCAACGGGCTGATGGGCACCTATGGCGCGACCGGGCTGCCAGGCGGGCTCACGGTCAACCCCACGACGGGCGTGATCAGCGGAACGCCCACGGCGGCAGGAACCTACGCAGTCACGCTTTCGGCGACCAACGTCTACGGGCAGACCGGCACAGCGGCGCTTAGCCTCACCGTCGCCCCTAACATTCCCCCCATCGCCAATGCCGGCGGGCCCTACACGCTCACGGGCGGCGGGAGCCTCGTGCTCAATGGCGCGAGTTCGCACGATCAGGATCTCGGCGATGAGCTGGTCGCCTATGCTTGTGATATTAATAACGATGGCGTTTTTGGCGACCTCACTGGTGCCCAGCCCGCGCTCTTGCGCTCGGCCTTTTCCCTCGCCGCCGGTAATCGCACGATTTCCCTGCGGGTGACCGATTCGAAGGGCGCTGTGAACACAGCCACGGCGGTGCTTTCAGTGGTGGGTGGTAACGATTCACATTTTTCCGTCTATGGAGCCTCCAGCGGCCAAGGCGATAAGGCTGCAAATCCTTATGCAGGTCTGGTGCAGGCCAGCGATGGTCGGTTTTATGGCACCACGTATTATGGTGGATTTTACAACGCAGGTACTATCTTCCGCATCAATGCTGATGGCACGGGCTTCTTCGTGCTGCGTTCACTGAACTATCAAACCGACGGGGGCTATCCCTCTGCCGGGCTGGTACAGGCGAGCGACGGCAAGCTCTACGGCACCATGACTAACGGCGGGAGCATTGGCTATGGTACGATCTTTTCCCTCGCTATGGACGGTAGCTTTACCGTGCTGCATTCGCTAGAGTACACGACCGACGGGGGCAATCCCACTGCCGGGCTGGTGTAGGCGAGCGATGGCAAGCTCTACGGCACCACGCGTGACGGCGGGAGTGATAATTTCGGCACGATCTTTTCCATTACGACGGGCGGGACTTATACCGTGTTGCGTTCGCTGAGTTCTGCGACCGACGGGGCCAATCCCGTGGCCGGGCTGGTGCAGGCGAGTGACGGCAAGCTTTACGGCACCACGCAGAGCGGCGGGAGTGAGGGCTATGGCACGATCTTTTCCATCACGCCGGACGGGACGTATAACGTTCTGCGCTCGCTGAGCTATTCGACCGACGGGGCGTATCCCCAGGCTGGGCTGGTGCAGGCGAGCGACGGCAAGCTCTACGGCATCTCTCGGAGCGGCGGGAGCTATGGCGCTGGCACGATCTTTTCCATTACAACGGACGGGACGTATACCGTGCTGCGTTCGCTGAGTTCTGAGACCGACGGGGCCAATCCATACGCCGAGCTTATGCAGGCGAGCGACGGCAAGTTCTACGGCACCATGTCTGAAGGCGGGAGCAATGGCTATGGTACGATCTTTTCCATTACCCCGGGCGGGACGTATACCGTGCTGCATTCGTTAAACTATTCGACTGACGGGGCCAATTCCCAGGCCCGGTTGGTGCAGGCGAGCGACGGCAAGCTCTACGGCACCACGGTGAACGGCGGGAGCAATGGCGGCGGCACGATTTTTTCCCTCACCACGGGCGGGACGTATACCGTGCTGCATTCGCTAAACTATTCGACTGACGGGGCCAATCCCTTGGCCGGGCTGGTGCAGGCGAGCAACGGCAAGCTCTACGGCACCACGCGTGTCGGCTGGAACAATGGCTATGGCACGATCTTTAGCTGGGCCAACGCCACTCCCGTCGCGGCCTTTACCGCCACACCCAATCCCGCCACGACCAACGCCAGTATCGCCTTCGACGGCACAAACTCCAGCGATCCCGAGGGCGATACGCTGTCCACCTACACCTGGACTTTCGGCGACGGCTCGGCTCCGGTCTCCGGAGCGAGTCCTACCACGTCTCGCACCTACACCATCGCTGGCAGCTACACCGCCACGCTCACCGTCACCGATGCCTATGGTGCAACGAGCACGCCGACCGCTGTTAACGTAGTGGTCAACGCCGCCAGCCAGACGATCACCTTCGGCAGCCTTGGCAACAAGACCTACCCCGCCGCCGCGTTCACCGTCTTGGCGACGGCCAGCAGCGGTCTCACGCCGACTTTTAGCATCGTCTCCGGTCCGGCGACCCTAAACGGCAACACCCTTACCCTCACCGGCGCAGGAACCGTGGTGGTGCGCGCCAGCCAGGCGGGCAACAGCACGTGGGCAGCGGCGACACCGGTGGATCAGAGCTTTACGGTGGTCGATGCCTTTACCGGCTACCTGGTGAATGCCGGGGTGCCCGCCGACAAACGCGCCGCCACCGACGATCCCGACGGCGACGGAGTGTCCAACCTGCTCGAATACGCCCTCGGTCTCGCACCGATGACACCCAATCCGACCGGTCTGCCCGTTTCCCAAATCAGCGGTGCTAACCTCACTCTCACCTACAATCGCGCCGTCGCCACCGGCATCACCTACGCCGTCCAGACGACAACCGATCTGACCAACCCCGCCTCGTGGACGAGCGTCGGCGTCACCCAAGGCACACCCGATGTGAACGGCAACGTCACCGCTACCATACCGTACAGCACCGGCGTGCGTTACCTGCGGCTCAGCGTCAGCCTTGTGCCTTGAACTCACCTCTTACGCCGCAACATAGTCGTCTATCTCCCTATTTATGAAACGCATCTACGCGCCCGTTATTTCCCTACTTGGACTGTCGGCCTTCCTTGTGTGTCCGCTGCTCCGGGCTGCTAGTGTTGTAGAGATGGTGTATGTCTCCAAGGCCATCGATTATGTGCAAACGGGGGCGGATAGCTCCACCATCATCGTGGATCCTGCCCCCTTGAGCCCCACGAACGGTGGCCCTTATGGTTTCGCGGTCAATGTAGTGGGGGTGGATCTCGCTGGCATCACACCACCGACAGTCACCGGACCGTTTAATCTCAATCAATCGAATGGGCCCAGCACGTTTTCCCACAATGGCGGAATCTTGGGCTATGATGCGGATGATCAAAGTTGGCGCTACGGTGCCTCAAACTTCAATGACTGGGGCACTACAAGTCAGGCCGCTAACGACACCTTCTTCCCCAATGGTACGTATACGGTCACGGTTAATAATACATCGGTCTCCCTGCATCTTTCGGGGGACGCTTACCCAAACACGCCCGCCCTCACCTTGACCGGCGGCCAATGGGTAGACGGGGCCTATGAAATCGTCGTGGGACAACAGCTTGGCATCACCTCCAACACGTTTAGCGGGTATGGTACGCATGTAAACGACGCCATCACGCTCTGGCTAGGCGATAATAGGGTGATGCAATCGTTTGCGGCAACTGCCCCGAACGCCAATTCGGTTTCACAGGTCGTAGATACCAGCAGCTTAATCAGCGGATCCAGCTATGACCTGGATTTGGATTTCACGGCCATCGTGGCGCAGAGTTCGGCCCTGCCCGGCACGTTAGCTGTCGCTGCCTACAACAAATCGGTCGGGGTCATTATCCGCGCCGTGACGGTGGCCACGCCCGCCCCGAGCGCGTTTACCAACTCGACCAGCATCGCCATCCCCGATAATGCGCCCACACCCTCAACTTCTAGTATAAACGTGAGCGGGCTTACGGGACCGATCACCAAAGTCACCGTGACGCTAAACCAGTTTAGCCACACGTGGACGCGCGATGTCGGTATTCTCTTGGTCGGTCCGCACGGGCAGACGATTTTGACCGGTATGGTGGGCGTCGATGGCGATGGTACCAATGGAACGACGGCCAACAACGTGACCCTGACCTTTGATCAAACGGCCATAACGTCGTTTTTGGCGATTCAGACGGGCAATATCGCCAATCTGCTTTCGGGCATCTATGCGCCGGCCATCAGTCCGCTTGAGTATAACCGTTTCAGTTTCCTCGGCCACGGAACCTATTCGGCCGCCGATGCCAATCTGAATGCGTTTAAAGGCACCGATGCCAACGGCACTTGGACACTGTACGTGCAGGATTTTGCCGAGGGGGACGTGGGCAACATCGTCGGGGGGTGGACCTTGAAGATCTCTACCGATTCGACCGCCCAACCCGCCAGTTTGGAATTCGTGACCGTCTCCAAAGATATCGATTACGTTCAGACGAGTGCGGATAGCGCCAGTGTGATCGTAGACCCTAAGCCGTTGAGCCCTACTTACGGCGGTCCCTATGGTTTCTCCGCTAATGTCCAAGGCACTAACCTCGCTGGAATCACCGCACCGACCGTCACCGGTCCGTTTAATCTTAATCAATCGAACGGGCCTAGCACATTTTCCCACAATGGGGGAAGACTGGGCTATGATTCTAATGATCAAAGTTGGCGGTATGGAGCCACAAACTTCAACGACTGGGGGATCACCAGTAAATTGGCAAACGACACTTCGTTTCCGAATGGCACCTATACAATTCAGGTTTTAGGCACCCCGGTTGCCCTTAATCTGACGGGGGATGCCTATCCCAACACGCCTTTCGTTACCTTGACCGGTGGCAGTTGGGTTAATGGGGCTTATGAAATCGTTGTGGGCCAAACGCTTGGAATCAGCACCAACACGTTTACGGCGTATGGCACCCATGCGAACGATGTCATAACGCTCAGTGTAGGGGATGATACGCTGGCTGAATTATTTTCCTCGACTAATTCGACCACTAAATCGGTTTCACGTAGTTATAATACCAGCGCTTTGGTTGGCGGTTCGAGTTACGATCTGGATTTGGGTTTTTATGCAATTGTGGATCAAAACCCTGTATTCCCCGGCGTTTTTTCCGGAGCGGTTTACGGCAAGGAGCTCCGCGTCACTATCCGCGCCGCGACCCTGTTTACGGCTTATTTGATTAACGCTGGTGTCCCAGTCGAGAAACGCGCCGCCGCGGATGACCCCGATGGTGATGGAATCCCCAACCTGCTCGAATACGCCCTCGGTCTCGCACCGATGACGCCCAACCCGACCGGGCTACCTGTTTCCCAGACCAGCGGCGGCAACCTCACTCTCACCTACAAACGCGCCGTTGCCACCGGCATCACCTACGCCGTCCAGACGACAACCGATCTGACCAACCCCGCCTCGTGGACGAGCGTCGGCGTCACCCAAGGCACACCCGATGTGAACGGCAACGTCACCGCCATTATTCCCTACAGCACCGGCACGCGCTTCCTGCGCCTCCAAGTAAACGTGACGCCCTAATTTGAATTGCTCGGTCTCAGGGGTAAAAAGTTCGGTCGATTTGCCTCTCGGCGCGGACTGCTCCACGCTTTGTTCTTTATGAACCGCCTCTCCCTCTCCGTCTGCTTTGCCCTGCTCAGCTTGTTTTGGCTGAGTTTTTCGCCCGCGCTCGCCCAATCCTTCAGTCGCGCGCGCACCCTCACCGAGGAATTCGATCTCACCGCAAGTTTCTCGGGCCGCAGCGATCTCACCTCGCGCGGCGTTGACGCGGGTGATTTCGCCGTGGCGTCCTTCGGGGGCGGCGTGCGCACCTTCCGCCCCATCGCCTCCGGGGGGCGCGGTCTCGTCTTTGGTCTGGAGTGGACGGAACACCAACTCGACGCCTCTGCCGCCGCCGCCCTGCCCGACCAGTTGCGAGAGGTTCGCGCCGTCTTGGGCCTCAACTATCCCATCGGTGAGCGGTGGAGCGCGCGCGCCTACATCTGGCCCGGCCTTTATGGAGACTTTGAAAACGTCTCGGCGCGCGATTTCAACGCCCCCGCCCTCTTGCTCGCGTCCTACAAGGTCAGCCCGGAGCTGATTTGGTCGTTTGGGCTACGCGTCGATGCTTTTTCTGACAATCCAGTCATCCCCATCGTCGGCGTGCGCTGGGCCTTCGCGCCCGCCTGGACCTTTAACGTGGGCCTGCCGCGCACCGGCCTTTTTTACGACGTCAACGAACGTCTCGCCGTCCGCTTCGGTGTGAGCCTGCACGGCGGTTCCTACCATGTCTCCGACGCCGTAGCGCCCGGTCTCCAGCGCACCCTCCTCGATTACCGGGAGTTCCGCGTCGGCTTGGGCGCGGCTTATCGCCTCGGCGAAAATCTAAACCTCGATCTGGAAGTCGGCTCCAGCCTGGACCGTCGCTTCGATTACCATGAGCGCGGGGTGAAACTCGAAGGCGAGAACGCGGGCTTCGTCAGCCTCGGCCTCAATGGTAAGTTTTAAGCCCAACGTTGATTGGCGGGGATAGTTCGCCCCGGAGACTTTTTCGGGCGTCGTATCGGCGCCGGTGCCTATGGCGAAAGCTTTTTAAGGCCGCAGCCAGACGCGGTGGAAATCGGCGCGGTCCACCGGCCAGGTTTTCCAGGCCACGCGGGGCTGGCGGGCGGCGAGCAGGAGGTTGTGCGCCGCCACCCGGACGTCTTCCGGGGACCAGAAATCCGCCGCCAACGCGGCCGCACGCTCGCCGCCGGCGCGCGCCAATTGGGCGGCTTGCGAAAGTACCAAGCCGGAGAGCGGAGGCAGGGTGCAGCCGAGGGTCACCAGCACGCCTTGCAGGCGGGAGAGCACGCCTTTGCCGCCCGTGCTATGCTCGGTGACGAGCACCGCGACCGGCTTGCCCAGCCAGAGCTGGGTGGCCTCGGCGGGGGTGGCGTCTTCCAGGAATTTTTGCAGGGGCGAGCTCCAGGAGTCCCAGTGCGTGCCGGTGGCGATGACGAAGGCGTCGGCGTTGCGCAGGGCGGGTTCGAGTCGCTCGAAACCGAAGGCGTCGGGTCCGGCGAGCTCGGCGCGCACCAGATCGGCGTGGGGCGAGAGGTGGCTTTCCAGCAAGGCGAGCAGGCGGGCGGAGTTGCCCAGCGGGCCGGCCAGGGAGGCGTTGAGAATCAGGATGCGGGGGCGGGGCGCAGCCGTTGCGCCGGGGGTTCCGGGAGCGAGGCTTTTCGAGGTCGCGGCAGCAGGGGAGGAGGGTGCGGTCGGCGCGCCGGGGTCGGCGGGGGCGGAGCGCCACCAAGGCGGAGTGAGGAGTTGGGCCAGGCGGCTCAAGGCGTTGCGCGCGAGGGTTTGCTTAAGCGGTTTTTGGGTCATGGCCGGGAGGGCGGTGAGGGAGGAGAGGAGCTCGCGTTGGCATGGTTAAAGAAGTAGCGGCGCACGGTCGCAAGCCTGCGGCGTGATTGCAGGCTGGCGGGCGAACGTGCGGGCCTTATGGTCTGGGCATGGCTTGGCGTATAGAAGAACCCCTGATACGTGGAGAAATCGATAACACGACGCGTGGTCGCGTTACCGGACGCTTGTGGTTTTTGGGGCGCGATGAGCCGGTGGTTTTGAATCTGTCCGGCAACGCGTGGCGCGATGTGGCGGGCCATGTGTTGCGGTTTACCAACCCCGCTCCCGTTTTGGTGGCCAAGGGGCATGGGCTGGATGGGCTGGCCGGCGAGCAGCGCGGCGCGGTGGGCGACATCACGGCTTCGCGCAAGGTTAAGGTGCCGGATTGCTCGATGGACGAAGTCATGGCCTGCATCGAGGCGAAGCGACCTTTTCCCTGGCATTGGGGCAACAGCGTGTATCTCGAATGGTACAGCGAGCAAAACGGACGCGTGGTGATCGAGTCGGCCGATTATGAGCTGGAGCTTTTGGGGGAGCCTACGTGGGTGATGTCCGAGGCCGAGGAGGCGGAGCAGCAGGCGGCCAACGGGCGGGCGGGTCTGGAGTTTTTGACGCGCTTGACCGAACAGATCGAGGGTGAGGCGGGAAATGAAGCCGGTTCGGAATACGACCCCTTGGCGGACGACGAGGATGCCCCGACGAGCGCCGGTGAGGCGATGGCGGACGCGGAGCAGGCGCGCATGGATTTGCTGCTGGATCGGGTGCAGGCGCGCATCGCGCGGGCGCAGGCGGCGGGCGAGGCGCTGGATTTTGAGCGTATCATGGAGGAAGAGCGGGCGCGTCTGCGGCGTGAACGCGACGAACCTGAGCCCGATCCGGCAACACCGGAGGAGGAGGCGGCGCGGGCGGAATGGATCGAGGAGATGAACGCGGCGGCGGAGGCGGCGCTGACCGAGATCGGCGCCGATGCGGATAACGCGGAGCCGGGCGAGGAGGACGAGGACTGGCTGACGGGCGAAGAGGAGCTGGAGCATCCGTTGGTGACGCGGTGCACACTGCTTACCGAGCGGGTGCATGCGGATTTAAAGACGCGTGGGTGGTTGGATGATGCGAGCTCGGCCGAGCATCCTTTGTGGGAGCTGGCCAACGGCACGATGATCGCCGGGGCCAAGCTGGCGGGGGCTTTTGGCGCGGCGGGCGACGAGGAAACCTGGCCGCCCGAGGCCTTGTTTGCCGGCGGGGTGTTGGTGCGGTTGAAGAAGGCCCGGGGGCACTTCCACGATGCGCTGGCCGGCTTGGTCGCGGCTGAGGAGCAGGATCTGGCCGAACCGGTCTGGCTGGCGGAGGTGCACGCCGAGGTGACGGCGATTTTGGCCGAGTTGGACGGGTTGATTGTTGAGGTGCGTGCGGTATTGGAAAAGGCCGACGACGCACCTGAGGGCAGCGCTGGCGACGGCGGCGGCGACGACTTGAAGTAGTTAATACAGGGTTTGAAACGCTAATGCGGCGGCTCAATGAGCGCCGCTTGGTAGCAGCGGTTTCGCTTCGCGAAACACGGGAGGCGATGGTTCGGCCAATGGCCTCAGGGATATTCCGTGGCCGAGGGCATTGGCATCCGATTAGCCCGTAACCTCATAACCAAAGTATTCGATCCGTGCCCAGCCGTGGGCAAAATTCATGCTGAGTAATACCAAATTCTCCGCGAAATGAGACTTTAGAAACGAAACGGCCCTGCCGTTCCGCTGCCTCCGGCGAACGCGGCGGAATCGCGGAGCGCTTCCGGCTCGGGGCGCAGCTCAGGCGCGGAGTTGCTGGCCTTGTACGAGTTCTTGGAAAAGGCCGGGGCGGCTCGCCAGCTCGTCGTAGCTGCCAGCCTGCACGATGCGGCCGCGCTCAATCACGAAGATGCGGTGGCAGTGTTTCACCGTGGAAAGCCGGTGGGCGATGAAGAGGGCGGTGCGGTCGCCGAGGTTTTTCTCCAGCGCGTCGGAGATGAGTTGCTCGCTCAACGTGTCGAGCGCGCTGGTGGCCTCGTCGAAGATGAAGCAGGCGGGCGCGGCTAGCAGGGCGCGGGCGATGGCGAGGCGCTGGCGCTGTCCGCCGGAGAGCATGGTGCCGCCTTCGCCTACGCGGGAGTCGAGACCTCCGGGCAGGGCGGCGATGAATTCCCAAGCGTTGGCCTGCTCGCAGGCGCGGCGGATGGCGTCGTCGGTGGCGTCGGGCCGGGCCACGCGCAGGTTGTCGCGCAGGGTGGTGTTGAAAACAAAGGGATCCTGCGGGACCACGCCGAAGTGGCGGCGCAGGGAGGAGGCGGCCACCTGGCGTATATCCACGCCGCCGATACGCACCGCGCCGGATTGCGGATCGTAGAGACGGAGTAAGAGCTGGGTAAGGGTGCTTTTGCCCGCGCCGGAAGGGCCGACGAAGGCCACGCGTTCACCGGGGGCGATGGTGAGGTTGAGGTCGGCGAGCACGGGCTGGGCGGGGTCGTAGCCGAAGGTGACGTGGTCGAAAACGATCTCGGCGCGGGCCGGCAGACTGGACACGGGCGCGGCCGGGTCGGGCGTGGTGCTGGCGGTGTCGAGCACCACGCCGATGCGGTCGAGCGCGGCGGAGGCCCCGCCCCAGAGGGTGAAGGCGGTGAAGATGACTTGAAGCGGCCAGGTGAGGCCGAGGTAGGCGGCGAGGCAGGCGGCGACGATGCCGAGGTCGATGTCGCCCGAGAGGTAGCGCCAGGTGCAGGCGGCCATGAGGGCGGCGTAGCAGACGTAGGTGAGGCCTTCTTGTTTGATCCATTCGACGTGGGAATAGACGTCGCGCTCGTAGGTCTTGCGCCGGATGACGTCGGCCTGGCTTTCAAATTTCTGCGAGACCTCGGTCTCCATGGCGTAGAGTTTCACCGCCTTGCTGCCGCGCAAGAGGTCGGAGACCTGGCCGCTGACGTTGCCTTCGAGGGCTTGGAATTCGCGTTGGATTTCTTCGATGCGGCGGCGGGAGCGCATCATCATCCATACACTTACGCAGGCGGTGGCGAGCAGGAGGGTGGCGATGATGTGGTCCCATTGCCAGAAGAGGGCGAGGGTGATGACGACCGACATCACGGAGCCGGGCAGCGACATGGTGGCGTGTTGGAAAAACTGCATCACGTTGTTGAGCGGCGAGCCGAAGAGATAGCTGAAGAGTTCGCCCGAGGAGTGTTCGCCGTGGAAGCGCAGGCAGAGCTGGTTGACGTGGCGGAAGAAGCGGGCGCGCATGGCGAGGACGACGAGTTCTCGGGCGTGGGTGAAGAGGCGGTAGCCCACGTGCCAGAAGGCCATGCGCACGATGGTGGTGAGTACGAGGTAGCCGAGGGCAAGCCAGACCAGGCGGCGCCAGCGCTCGGCGGTGGGAAGGTCGGGCACATCGAGCACGTAGGAGAAAAGCCACTTGGGAAAAACGTTTTGCACCGCGATCGCGCCGCCGCTCAGGCCGACGAGGGTCACCGCGCCGATCAAGTGCCAGCGGTAACGCAGCAAGAGCGGCCAGACATGGCGGCGAAAGGAGGAGGGGCGCGGGGAGATGGCGGCGGACGGGGCGGACATGGCAGGCCGCAGACTCGCGGATGCGGGCGGGTGGAGTCAGTCTTAAACCCGACCTGCTTTCATGTCCTGCCAGGGCTCGGTCAGGCGGAGCTGGCTTTGGAAGGTTGCACAGAGGGCACTTGAGCGGACACAGAGGTCACAGGGATCCGAAACGACGCTAAGCCGTTTTTACTCTATGTTAGCCCGATTAGTAACTGGTTGACGCGGCGCAGTTAATTAAGTGCCCTGCAAATAGACTGCTAAAATCTTTAACCTTTAAAAAAACGAAACATGAGCGACATCAAACCAGCCGGCGCGGAAAAGAAAATCGTGGCGGGCATCCTAGGCATTCTGCTGGGTGCCTTGGGCATCCATAAGTTCGTCCTCGGCTACACCAAGGCGGGCGTGATCATGCTTTTGGTCACGGTGCTCACCTTTGGCATTGCGGGTTTTGTGATGGGCATCATCGGCTTGATCGAGGGGATTTTGTATCTGACGAAGTCCGACGAAGAGTTCGTGGCCACTTACATTACGGGCAAAAAAGAGTGGTTCTGAGGCGTGGGGGCGGTTTTGGGGGCGAGCTAAGCAGACATTTCACAGCGGCTCGGTGCCTTCGCTTAGGATGCGTAGGTAGGCATCGTAGGCGAAGACTCGGTTGCGCGGGGTGCCGGTGAGTTCGCGGGCGATACCGAGCTCGACGAGTTTTTCCAAGGCCCCGTTTACCGCTGGAAAAGACAGATCCAGCTTGGTGGCCGCGGTGCGGGCACTGGTGGAGAGTTGTTTTTGTAGTAGCCGGTGAACCCGGAGCGTGGTGGTGGCGGCGCGACCGAGGGTTTCAATGCGTTGTGCGTCGGCGGCGAATAAGGCTACGGCGCGTTTCACGGTGCCCGCAGCTCGTTCGGCGGTTTCGGCCAAGCCACGTAGGAAGAACAGAATCCACTCCTCCCAAACGCCGTCATCGGGACTATTAAGCAATGGGCCATGAAAACGTAATAGCCGTGGATTAATGTAACGAAGGCTTAATAGCGGAAATCGTATTAAAGGAAGATGGAGCTTTGTTTAATAGCGTGAGGGTCCGAGAAGGGTGGAGTCGCTACCGAGGCGTGTTCGTGTTTCTCTCAGGCCAGGATGCGTTTTAGGCTTTCGAGGTCGAGGACGGTGGCGAGGCTTTCCTCTTGGATCACGGCTTGGGCGAGGGCGGATTTTTCGCGCTGCAGGAGGCGGATTTTTTCCTCCACCGTGCCGGCCGCGATCAGGCGGTAGGCCATGACCGGCTTGGTCTGGCCGATGCGGTGGATGCGATCTATCGCCTGCGCTTCCGCCGCCGGGTTCCACCACGGGTCGAACAAGATGGCGTAACTGGCGGCGGTGAGGTTGAGCCCGAAACCAGCGGCTTTTAACGAGAGCAGGAAAACGGTTTTGGTTTTGTCGGTCTGGAAGGTCTCGACCAGCTCGGCCCGGTTTTCGGTCGCGCCGGTGAGGATGAGGTGGCCGAGACCGGCGGCGGCGAGCCGGGTTTGGATGAGTTTTAACATCTCCACGAACTGGCTGAAAACGAGGACTTGGTGGCCTTCCTCGGCGAGTTCCTCGATGCGCTCCATGAGGGCGTCGAGCTTGGCGCTGGGCAGGTCGGCGTGGGCGGCATCGACCAGCGCCGGGTGGCAGCAGATCTGGCGCAGGCGGAGCAGGCTGGCGAGCACGTGAAAACGCACGGCGTCGAGCGCGCTCTTGGTCTCGACTCCGAGCAGGTGGGCGCGGGCGCGCTTGAGCTCGGCGTCGTAGAGGCGGCGCTGGCCGTCTTCGAGTTCGACGATGATCTCGTCCTCGGTGCGGGAGGGCAGGTCGGGCGCGGCCTGGGCCTTGGTGCGGCGGAGCAGGAAGTGGCGCACGCGGCGGTGCAGGCGGGCGAGGGCGGCGGGGTCGGCCTCGGGGTATTGGCGGCGAAAGCCGGGCTGGTCGCCGAGCAGGCCGGGCTGGGCGAAGGCGAAGAGACTCCAGAGATCGCTGAGGCGGTTTTCGATCGGCGTGCCGGTCAATACCACGCGGTGGCGGGCGCGTAGTGAGCGGGCGGTGACGGCGACCTGGCTGCCGGGGTTTTTGATGAACTGGCCTTCGTCGAGGATGACAACCTCCCACGGCTCGGCGCGGAAGCGATCGGCCTGGAGGCGGAGCTGGGTGTAGTTGGCCACCACGACCTGGGCGTTTTCCCAGGCTTCGGCGGCGGCGGGCTCGGGACGGAAGGCGGCGATGGAGAGGCCGGGGGCGAAGCGGGCGGCTTCGGCGAGCCAGCCGTGGGTGACGCTCTTCGGGCATACGACGAGCACGCGCAACGGAGCGGCGGCGGCGGGGCGGGTCTCGGTGAGGTGGAGCAGCCAGGCGAGGGTCTGCACGGTTTTGCCCAGGCCCATGTCGTCGGCGAGCACGCCGCCGAAGCCCTGGGCGGAGAGGTGGGCGAGGAATTGGAAGCCCTCTATCTGGTAGGGGCGAAGGGTGGCGAGCAGGCCGGTGGGCAGGGTGGCGGGGGGCAGGGCGGCGATACGGGCGGCGCGGTCGTGCAGGGCGTGGACGAGCACGGCTTCACGGTTGGCCAAGGCTTCGGCTTCGAGGGCGAGTTGGAGCACGTGCAGGCGGTGGCGCACGGGGCGGTGGGCGGCGAGGGCGTCGTCAACGCCGAGACCAAGGCGGGCGAGGGCGGCGGCTTCGGCGGGGGCGACTTCGACCGCACTGGCGACGCGCCGCCAGCCGTGGCGGGGGAGGTGCACCCATTTGCCACGGGATTTGAGCAGGAGGGCGATTTCCTCGGAGGTGAGGGTGGTGTCGGCGATGGTGAGGCCGACGGAGAGATCGAACCAGTCCTGGTTCGAGTCGCCCTCCACGGGGGCGAGTGAGGTGGTGAGTTGGGCTTGAAGCGGGGCGCCAAGCAGGGTTGCGAGTTCGGTTGAGAGCTCGACGTCGAGGCCGGGCTGTAGGGCGGCGTGCCAGGCGAGGAATTCGTCGGGGAAGGTCGCGGTGACCGGGCGGGTCCAGGTCTCGGCCCAGCCGTCCCAGACGAGCCGGAAGCCGGCGAGGGCGGAGCTGGCGGAGCGGGCGGAGGAGAGGTCGAAGTCGAGGACAGGGTCGCCGACGAGGCGGGGCGGAGGGGCGGAGTTTTTGCCCCACTGCCAGCCCTGGTAATCGGTCCAGAGCTGTTCGCAGACGGGCTGTTCGGAGCGGGCGGCGAGCTGGGCGTGGAAATCGCGTTCGCCGGAGGCGATGGCGGGGGAGAGCCAGCAGCGCAGGCGGGGGCGCAGAGGGATGATGCGCAGATCGGAGGCGAGGCCGTTGGGCAGGCGCAGGCCGGCGGCGCGCAGGCGGGGGAGGAGGCGGGCGTCGGTGAGGGCGGTGACGGGCAGGCGGGTGGAGGGGACGGGGGGCGGGCCGCGCCAGAGTTTGCCTTCAAAAAGGTAGAGCGGCTCGGGTTGGCGGGCGACGCGCAGGGCGGTTTCGGCGCTGCGGCCGTCGGGGGCGATGAGGCGCAGGGTGAGTTGGGCGTCGCCGGGCGCTTCGGCGACGGCTTCGAGCACGAGAGGGTCGGCTTCGATGAGGAAAGGGTTGCCATCGGGCAGGGCCAGGGCGGGGCGGGCGGCGGTGGTGCGGAGCAGGCCGGTGACGGCGCTTTCGGGCAGGCTGCGGCGGGCGGAGATGCCGGAGGAAAGCAGGCGGCTTTCGGTGGCCAGGGCGACGCCGAGGGCGGCTTCGGCCGGTGGCAAAATTTCAAAATCCGCCGGGCGCAAGTGGAAGAGTTCGTGCAGCCATTTTTGGGGCGCGGCTTTCCAGGGTTTGTCGGCGGCGGGGCGAAGTTCGATCAGCCAGTTGCCGGTGGCGTCGAGGCGAACGCGCAGGCCGGCCAGGCCGGAGAGCGGGGTGGGAAGCGCGGCGGCGGAGGTTTCCTCGGTGCTGGGCAGGGCGCGAAGCCAGTCGGCGAGGCCGTCGTCGCGCACGAGGTCGGGGTGGCGGGGCGGGACGGGGCGGGCGGGCAGGGCGGAGGGAGGGAAGTGAGCGGACTGGACGGCGAGGCGGGCGGCCTCGGCGGGGTCGCGACCGTCGGGACGGCCGGCTTCGACGGCGGCGATCCAGGCGAGGCCGGCGGCGTAGGCGTGTTTGCAGTCGGAGGCGATGGGGCAGGAGCAGCGGGAGGTCCAGTCGCCGCGAGTGTAGAAGAGGGTGAGGGTGTGGCGGACGTTGTCGATGACCTCGGCTTTGCAGTGGTGGTCGGCCTCGGACCAGACGGCGGCGACGGCACCCTGCTGGAAAAGGTCGCGGCCGCCCTGGCGGGAGGCGGGGGCGTAGAGGTCGAGCCGGGCGCGAAGTGCATCGAGCGCCTCGGGCGTGCGGACGCTGCGCACGGCAGGAGGACGGGAACGCGAGGTGGCCATAGATCAGGACAGAATGCGGCGCAGGCTTTCGAGGTCCATGACTTTGGCGAGGGATTCTTCCTGCACGACGGCGTCGGCCAGGGCGGACTTTTCGCGCTGCAGGGCGCGGATTTTTTCCTCGATGGTGTCCTTGGCGATCAGGCGGTAGGCGATGACGGTATTTTTCTGGCCGATACGGTGGGTGCGGTCGATGGCCTGGGCCTCCACGGCGGGGTTCCACCACGGGTCGAAGAGCACGACGTAGCTGGCGGCGGTGAGGTTGAGGCCGGAGCCGGCGGCTTTGAGCGAGAGTAGGAAAACGGCGGGGCCGCCCTCGGCTTGGAATTGGTTGACGAGGTCCTGGCGGTTTTCGGTCTGGCCGGTGAGCAGGAGGTGGCTGATCTCGCGGGCGAGCAGCTCTTCGCGGATGAGCTCCAGCATGGTGACGAATTGGGAAAAAACGAGGACGCGGTGGCCCTCGGCGACGAGCGGTTCGATGGTGTCGAAGAGGGCGTCGAGCTTGGCGCTGCTGGGGCGGGTGGAGGGGGCGTCGTCGTCGGTGGCGGCGGGGGCAGTGACGGAGGTATTGGCGGAGGCGGATTTGGCTTTTTTCCGGGTGGCGGCGGGTTTGGCCGGGGAGGGGGCGGAGTCGTCGAGGCCGACGAGGCGGGGGTCGCAGCAGATTTGGCGTAGGCGGAGCAGGGATTGCAGGATGTTGAAGCGGGCGGCGTCGAACTGGCGGGAGGTTTCGACCTTGAGCAGGAGTTGGCGGGTTTTTTTGAGCTCGGCGTCGTAGAGGGCGCGTTGGGGGCCTTCGAGTTCGCAGGAGATTTCCTCTTCGATGCGGGCGGGCAGATCGCGGGCGACCTGGCCCTTGGTGCGGCGAAGGAGAAAGGGGCGCACACGGGTGGCGAGGCGGGAGCGGGAGCCCTCGGGGTCGTCCTTGTCGTTGTAGAGGCGCTGGAAAACGGCTTGGGGGCCGAGCAGGCCGGGCTGGGCGAAGGCGAGCAGGCTCCAGAGATCGAGCAGGCGGTTCTCGATCGGGGTGCCGGTGAGCACGAGGCGGTGGCGGGAGGGCAGGTCGCGGGCGGCGCGGGCGGTGGCGCTGCCGGGGTTTTTGATGTTCTGGCCTTCGTCGAGGATGACGGCATCCCAGGATACGGTGGCGAGATCTTCTGCGCGAAGGCGGAGCTGGGTGTAGTTAATAACCAGGACGCGGGCTTCGGGCGGCGGGGGCAGGCCGGGGGCGAAGCGGGCGGTGGTGAGGGCGGGGGCGAAGCGGGTGGCCTCGATGGCCCAGTTGGGCACGACGGATTTGGGCGCGACGACGAGGGCGCGGAAGGTGCGCTCGGGGGAGGCGGCGGCTTGGGTCTCGGCGAGCCAGAGTAGCCAGGCGAGGGTTTGCAGGGTTTTGCCCAGGCCCATATCGTCGGCGAGCACGCCGCCGAGGCCTTGGGCGGAGAGGTGGGCGAGGAAGTGGTAGCCTTCGAGTTGGTAGGGGCGGAGCTCGGCTTGAAGGCCGACGGGCAGGGCTGGCGGGGGGACGGCGCGGAGCTCGGCGGCGCGGGTGCGGAGGCGGGCGGCGAGGGCCTCGTCGTTGACCGGGGCGTCGGCGAGCTGGAGGGCGTGGAAGCGGTGGGTGCTGCGTTTGCCGGAGAGGGTTTCGGAGTCGGCGGTAAGGCCGAGGCGGTCGAGGGCGGTGCTGGCCTCGGGATTGACGGCCTCGTCGAGGGCGAGGCGTTGCCAGCCGCGTTTGGGGAGGCGCACCCAGGCGCCGCGGGCTTTGACCAGCAGTTGGATTTCCTCGGGGGTGAGGGTGGTGTCCTCGGGCTGGAGGGCGACGGAGAGGTCGAACCAATCAACGCCGGAGCCCTCGGCGGGGGCGATGTCGACTAAGAGGCGGGCTCGAAGAGGGGCTCCGAGCAGACCGCGCAGTTCGGGGGCGACCTCAAATTCGAGGTCGGTGGGTAGCTGGGCGTGCCAGGCGATGAAGTCTTCGGGGAAGGTGCGGTGGACGGGGCGGTTCCACGCTTCCGAGGAGTCCCACCATTCGAGCCGGAAGGCGGCGAAGTGGGCGCCGACGGCGTTGGCGGCGGAGAGGTCGAAATGGAGGTGGGGGGCGTCGGGACGGGGCGGGGGCGGGGAGGCGTCCGGGAGCCAGCACCAGCCTTGGTAGCCACGCCATTCCTGGCAGATGGAGAGCGTCTCGGCGCGGGCGAACAGACGGACGCGCAAGACGGGTTGCTGGCTGTAGGTGTTTTCGTCCAGCCAGGCGCGGAGCAGGGGACGAAGGGTGATGGACTCAAAACGGGGGGAGCGCTTTTCAGGCTGGCGGTTGCGGGCGGCGATTTCGGGGTCTTTGAGGGCGACGACGGGTTGGTGAAGCGAAGGTGGCTTGGCGGTCCTGGTTTCCAGCCAATGGGCGGCTAGCGCGTAGGCATGGGCGCAATTGATACGAGCGGCGCAGTTGCAGGTCGCGTTCCAGCCGTTCTGGCCGCGGGAGAGAACCACGTCGTGTTGTGTCGCGCTGTCGCGGACCTTGCCCCGGATCGGGGCGGCGCGACCTTCGCCAGTGCCGCCGGTGCACTCGGACACCACCAGGGTTTGCGCCGCTTGGGTGCGGGCGGCGCTAAAGCTCTGGGTGTAGAGCTTCAGCGACTCGCGGTGGCTTTGCAGGCTCGGGTGGTTGGCCACGGCGAGGGCGGCGGCGGGTTAATACACCTGTTCTTCGAGCAGGGCGAAGAGTTCGGCTTCGGTTACGCGGCGTTGGGCCATGGAGTCGCGTTCGCGCAGGGTGAAGGTGTCGCCGGGCTTCTCGATGGTGTCGAAGTCGATGGTGACGCACCACGGCGTACCAATCTCGTCCTGGCGGCGGTAGCGGCGGCCGATGGCACCACCCTCGTCGTAGAATACGGCGTAGCGGCGCTGGAGTTTTTTGTAGAGGGTCTTGGCGCGGTCGGTGAGGACTTCCTTGTTTTTGAGCAGGGGCAGGATGGCGACCTTGACCGGGGCGATGCGGGGGCTGAAGCGCAGGACGGTGCGCATCTCGGTGTTGCCCTTCTCGTCGGTGACGGCCTCTTCGGCGTAGCCGGCGCAGAGGGTGGCGAGGAAGATGCGGTCGAGGCCGACGGCGGGCTCGATGACGTGGGGCACGAATTTCTTTTTGGAGGTTTCGTCAAAGATGGCCTGGGGCACGCCGCTGGCTTTTTCGTGCTGGCCGAGGTCGTAGTTGCCGCGGGCTGCGATGCCCCAGAGCTCCTGCACGCCGAAGGGGAACTTGAACATGATGTCCGTCGTGCCCTTGGAGTAGAACGCGAGTTTCTCCTTGAGGTGATCGTATTCGGAAAGGTGGGACGCGGGCAGGCCGATGCTTTTGAGCCAGCCGGTGCACCAGTCGATCCAGTAGCGGTGCCATTTGGCCCAGTCGTCGTCCTCGTGGATGAAGAACTCCATCTCCATCTGTTCGAACTCGCGGGAGCGGAAGATGAAGTTGCGCGGGGTGATTTCGTTGCGGAAGGATTTCCCGGTCTGGGCGATGCCGAAGGGGAGTTTAACGCGGCCGGTGTCCACGACGTTCTTGAAATCGACGAACATGCCCTGGGCGGTCTCGGGGCGGAGGTAGGCGACGGACGAGGCGTCGGTCATGGCGCCGACGTTCGTCTGGAACATCATGTTGAAGGCGCGGGGCGGGGTGAGGTCGGGGTTGCCGGTGGCGGGCGAGGGGATCTTGGCGACCTCGTCGGCGGTGGCTTCGGTGAAGTCCTTGGGCTGGACGGGGGCGAGGGTGCCGACGATGGCTTTTTTGCGTTTGAAGAGCTCGGCGGCGGCTTGGAGTTCCTCGGTGGTTTTTTCGTTTTCGAGGGCCGAGACGTAGCCGTGGATCGTGCCGTCGATGACGATGGGGGACCAGAAGAGTTGGTCGGCGCGGTAGCGGTTTTTGGAGACCTTGCAGTCCACGAGGGGGTCGCTGAAGCCGGCGACGTGGCCGGAGGCTTCCCAGACCTTGGGATGCATGATGATGGAAGTCTCGATGCCGACGACGTCGTCGCGGCGGCGGACCATGTCGTTCCACCAGCAGTCGCGGATGTTTTTCTTCAGTTCGACGCCGAGGGGGCCGTAGTCGAAGAAGCCGTTGAGTCCTCCGTAGATCTCGGAGGAGGGGAAAACGAAGCCGCGGCGTTTCGCGAGGGAGACGACGGCTTCCATGAGGTTGGCGGGTTCGGTGGCGGCGGCGGGCGTGGACATAAAGTTCAACGTTTAGCGGGGGTGGGGTGGCGTGGTCAATGGCGGTGCGCAGGGGAGTGGAGCGAAGCGGGCAAAGTAACCCAATAGGTCATTTTGCCCGGAGGGGTATTTGGGGTGGGTTTCTTACGGCCTTGCGCCCCGGGGGTGGGGCGGTGCATTTCGACGGGCTATGAAGGTCATGTTCACCGCCAAGGAATACGCCCGCCTGCTCGAACTCGTTTACCTGGGGTCGCGCGTGGTCGCCGGCTCGCGGCCGCCCGAGGAGGAAAATCCGCATCTCGCCCGGTATGTCGAAATTCAGCAAAAGTTGTTCGATATGGCCACGCCGCTGGGCTGCGCGGACATGGTGACGGTGGCGAGCAACGGCTTGCTGATGCCTTCGGAGAAGGTTTTGGAGGACGAGCGACTGCGCAAGATCGAGGGAGATTACTCCAACGATCTTTTCTGGCATGAGCTGGTGGCCCGTCTGGCCGACCGTGATCTCGGGGCGGAGCAGGCGCGCAGTCACGCCAAGGGCAAGGACGGGCCGCCGATCGATGCCGATTTGCGACTCAAGGAAATCGAGGACGTCTACTGGGATGAGTTTGAGAAATATGATCTGGCGCACGTGATTTTGTTGAGAGGCGCCAAAGGTTGAGCTTCTGAAAACCCGATGAGCAACGAAGCCTATGCCCGGGCGCGAGCAGCGGTGGACGCCGCGCATGCGCTCGATCCGAAACGCGCCGCCGACGGTCGCGCCGCCGAGCTGGTGTATGGGGAGCGAGTGGAGGCTTGGGTGGTGCGGCTGGTGCCGGATGCCGCGCCGCATTTGCGGCTGGCGGCACGGTGCCAACATCTGGAGCGCTGGCTCACGCCGCGGGCGAGTTATCCGCTGGATAAGGTCGGTTACCATGCCTGGCGGCGCGGGCTCTATGTGAAGCAGGCGGAGCGGGCGCGGGAGTTGTTAATCGCGGCCGGGGTTGAGGCAGGGGAGGCGGCGGAAGTGGCTACTTGGGTTTCGAAAACCGGACTTAAGACCAATCCGGGCACACAGGCCTTGGAGGATGCGGCGTGTCTGGTGTTTTTGGAAAACGAGATCGCGGATTTCGCCTGGGCGCACGCGGACTATACCGAGGAGAAGTTCGTCGATATCCTGCGCAAGACTTGGCGGAAAATGAGCCCGGCGGCGCAGGCGGCTGCGCTTGGGCTGGAGTTGCCCGCGCCGATTGCGGCGCTGGTGCGCAAGGCGTTGGCGGGGTGAGGACGGATTAGACGGAGGCGGCGGGGCGGCCGGCTTTGAGGGCGCGTTCGCCCTCGCACTCGGGGGAGCCTCGGGCGAGGTCGCGGCAGGTTTGCGGGCGGCGGTCGTAGATGCCGCAAAAATACTCTCGGGCTCCGTCGGCGGCGGTGCGTACGGCGAGGGCGGCACAGTGGCCGGCCGTCATGCGCAGATAGGCGCGGTGGCCGATGAAGTGGGCGAGCCGTTCGGCGTCGGGGCCGAGGCGGGTCCAGTCAGCGCCGGTCACCCGCACGTAGGTTTCGAGGTGGGAAAAACAACAGACTCCGCAGCGCAGGCAGGCGGCGGAGTCTTCAAGAACGGCGGCGGGGTCGGGAGCGGCGGACACGGCGGGTGAACGCGAGCTCGAACCGGGTGCGGTTCGGCGGGATCAGAGCAGGGACAGAATGAGCTTTTCGTACTCCTCGGTTTCCATGGCGCCGACTTTGCGGTGGCGGATTTTGCCTTCGCGATCGATCAGGAAGGTGGTGGGGATGGCCTCGATGCCGCCGAAGGTTTCGACGATTTCGGGGGAGACCAGGGCGAGGGGGTAGTTGACGGCGTTTTTCTTGGCGAAGGGTTCGACCACGGCGGCGCCTTTCTGGTCCACGGAGAGGCCGACGATGACGAGGCCTTTTTCGGCATATTTCTTTTGCAACTGCACGTAGCCGGGGATCTCGCGCACACAGGGCGGGCACCAGGTGGCCCAGAAGTCGAGGACGACGATCTTGCCCTTGAGGGTGTCTTTGCCGATTGGCTTGCCGTCGAGCGTGGTTAATTGCCAGGCGGGCGAAGGGCCGATGACGGGAAGGGCGGCGGTTTTGGTGGAGGGGAGCAGAGGCTGGGCGTGGGCGCGGAAGGCGGGGATGGCGACGCCGGCGATCAAGAGGGCGAGGGCGGCCAGGCTAAGCGGGAGGAGGCGAAGGCGGGAATTCATGGTTGGTGGAGGTTAAAGGGGACAGCGACGACGTGCATGAGATACGCCAAGAAACAAAAATATTCCCACGCTTTGGCCGGTGGCCGGGTTTCGGGCGGGTTGGGCCCGGCGGGAAAGCGACGAAAGGGAGAGCGTTGCCGTCGGTTAGCCCGGACCGCCGATGCCGAGTTCCATACCCAGGGTGTCGATGAATTTCTTCATCGCGGGGGTGAGCACGCGGCCCTTGCGGTAGAGGATGGCGAGGGGGCGGGTGAAGTCTTTGCCCTTGAGCTTGAGCATGGTGAGGGTGCCGGCGCGGACCTCTTGCTGCACCGTGGCCTGGGGCACGATGGCTATGCCGTGGTCGATTTCGACCGCGCGTTTAACGGTTTCGATATTGTCGAACTCCATCACGGGTTCGCAGTTTTCGAGTTTGTGGTCGCGGAAGATCTGGTCGACCGCCTTGCGGGTGGGGATGTCGGGGTCGAAGCCGATGAATTTGTGGCCGGCCAGTTCGGCGACGGAGACCTCGCCTTTTTTTGCCAAGGGATGGTTGGGCGGGGTGATGAGAACGAGGCGGTCGTTGCGGAAGGGGAGGATCTCGATCTGGCGCTGTTTCTGGGGGAAGGCGACGAGGCCGAAGTCCACGGAGTTGTGCAGGATGTCTTCGTAAACGAGGTTGTTGCGCCGGTATTCCACCCGGACGTTCACGGAAGGGAAATCGTAGAGGAACTTTTTAATGTAGGGCGGCAGCTCGTGCAGGCCGATGGAGTAAATGGTCGAGATACGGATGGTGCCGCTGATGACTTTTTTGAGCTCTTGCAGGTCCGAATCGAGCTTATCGTAGGTGTGCAGAATCTCTTTGGCCGATTCGTAAACTTGGTAGCCCTCGCGGGTGAGCTGGAATTGTTTCTGGCTGCGGTCGATGAGGAGGGCTTTGAAGTGCTTTTCCATCGCGCGGGCCTGCTGGCTGACCGCCGACTGGGTGATGTTATTGAGCTTTGCGGCTTTGGAAAAGCTCTTCGTTTCCACGAGGTCGGCAAAGATTTTGAAGTTCTCGATTTGCATGGGGAATTGGGCCTAAATTGTGCTTTCAGCTATAAATCCTACTAATCTCCCCGCAACAGAGAAAACCCACTTTCACTATGATTACCTATGAAGATTTCTTTTCCCGTGTCGAAAAAGTCGAAGCGCGTATCGCGGCAGCTTGCCTAGCGTCGGGGCGGGCGGCGGGAGAAGTAAAACTTCTAGCTGTGACTAAAACGCATCCGGCCGATGCGGCAATTTATGCGGCGCGGCACGGGTTGGCGGCGGTGGGTGAAAACCGGGTGCAGGAGGCGGCGGCCAAACGACCGCTGGCGGCGGCAGCGGGGGCGGCGGCTTTGCGGTGGGAGTTGATCGGGCATTTGCAAAGCAACAAGGCGAGGCTGGCGGCCGAGACTTTTGATCGGGTGCAGAGCGTGGATTCGGAGAAACTGGTGCGCCAACTGGACAAGGCGGCCGGCGAGCTGGGGCGGCCCCTGGCGGTATTGTTACAGGTGAATGCGGGGCGGGATCCGGCGAAGTTCGGCTGCGAACCGGAGGACGCGCCGCGTTTACTGGAGGCGGCGCTGGCGGCTCCGAATCTGCGGGTGGACGGTTTGATGACCATCGCGCCGCTGGGCGCGGATGCGGCGGAGACGGCCGAGCATGCGCGGCGAACCTTTGCCAATCTAAGGACGCTCCGCGATGAATTCGCGACGCGTTTCGGGGTGGCCTTGCCCGAGCTTTCGATGGGGATGAGCGCGGATATCGAGCTGGCCATCGCGGCCGGCAGCACGTGCGTGCGGGTGGGATCGGCGTTGTTCGGGGCGCGTTGAGCGGGGCGGGCTCGGGGATCGACGCGGGGATCGACGCTTGTTTCGGCTAGGGCCGCGTCAGCGCGATATCGCTCCACTCGCCCATCGCGCGGTGCTCCATTTGCCAGCCTAGGGTGGCGGGGGCGAAGGCGGCGCGCACCTGTTCGTTTTCGTGGGCCAGGATACCACTGAGTACGAGGAGGCCGCCGGGGGCGACTGCGCCGGTGAGTTCGGGCACGAAGCGCATGAGCACATCGGCTTGGATGTTGGCCAGCACGACGCCGGCTTGTTTGCCGCCGGCCAGTCCGCCGACTAAGTCGCCGGTGAAAAAGCGCACTGCGTCCGCAAGTTCGTTGAGGGCGGCGTTTTCCTCGCTGACGCGTACGGCCTCGGCGTCGTTGTCGAAACCTTCGACGTCGCCCCAACCCAGTCGCGAGGCCGAGAGGGCGAGGATGCCGGAGCCGCAGCCGGCGTCGATCACGCGACCAGCGGTGCCGTGGGATTCGGCGCGAGCGACCAGACGTTCCACGCAGAGGCGGGTCGTCTCGTGGTTGCCGGTGCCGAACGCGAGACCGGGGTCGAGCCAGATGGCGGTTTCGCCGGGGCCGAGGATGTGGGTCGCGCGTTCCCAGACAGGCACCCAGTGGAGCCGTCCGCAGCGCCAGGCTTTGAAGTGGGCCTTGTAACTATCGCGCCAATCCTGATCGCCCAGGGGACGCTCCATCGGCGTGCCGGCGGCAGCTTCGGGAGGGAGCAGGGCGGCGAGTTGGGTCCACTCGGTGCGCGCTAGTTCTGCGGAGGTAAAAATACCGACGATCCAGGCGCGGGCGATAATCACGTCTTGCAGCAGGCTCCAGCCGTCCACGCCCAGTTCCAGCAGGACGTCGTCGATGGCGTCCACGGATGCCGGGGCCACTTCCACCTTGAGCTCGAATAGATTCATAGATTCGGAGCGTCCCTGTCCGCGCGGCAGGGTTCAAGGTTCAAGCAACGGAAGCGCGGGCCGCGGTTCCGGCTCAGGGGGCGTTGACTCCGTAGCGTTCGGGTTTGAACCCGCGGGCACGCAGCGCCGAGGCCAACTCGCGGAGATCGAGCTGGGCGCCGGGTTTTACGCCGTTTTTCGCGAACCAACCTTGGTTGAGTTCGAGGGCGAGGGTGTAGTCGGTGCCGGTGGATTTCACCGGGGTTTCGTCAAAGGCGTACATTTGATAAACTTCCCCCAGTTTTCCGTCGGCGGTGAAAAAGCCGATGTCGAGCGGGGTGGGGGTGTTGCGCATCCAGAAACTCATACGGGTGGGGGCGGGATAAACGAAGATCATCGCATCGTCCGGCCCGAGGTCGCGGCGGCCCATGAGGCCGCGTTGCATCTCTTCCGATGTGACGGCAATTTGCACCCTTACTTTATGGCCGTCCACGGTGAGCGGGAAGAACTCCAGGACGTTTTTAACCGCTGCGCCGGTGGCGACGGTTTGGGTGGCGGGATCGCTGCCCTTGGCGCAACCGGTGAGGCCGAGCAGCAGCAGGGAGAGTGCGATACCTTTGAGCTGGGTGAAGGACATGCCTAAAGGACGTAACGGTTTAATGCGCGCCGTCCATCGCAGAGGAGTGGGGCGCACGCGTTATCGTTATTCGCCCAGGCGACGCGTCGGGTGGGCGGCGCAAGTCAGAACTCCTTGAGCCGGCAGCGCACCAAAATCGCCGGCGGCGAGGTGGGCGTGGGCAGGGTGTCGAAGCCCGGGGGGCGGGCGGCGCCGCCTTCGGGGTAGTAACAAAACTGCATCAGGGTGCCGCGTCGGCGCACGATGGCACGGATGCGCCGGACTTCGCCGCCGCTGGAATCCCGCCAGATGAGGTCCAGGCAGGCGGGTTCCTGGGTGGAGACGTATTCCACGCCGCCGACCTCGCGCGGGGTGCCGCCGATTTGAATGGCGAAGCGGGGGGCGATGATCTGCAGCCGTCCGGTGCGGTCGGGCAGGGGCTCGCCCGCGAAGTCCACCCCCAGAATCTGCCATTCGCCGTCGAGTCCGTTCATAAGAGGATTTGAAAGCGAGGGCAGGGCGGGGGACGCGAGGATAAACGCCTCGCAGTCTTCCTGCGCAAGGGGTTGGTCGTGCCGGGTGGTGGCGGACTGTTCCGGGTTGCGGCGCTTGGTTTGGTCGTTTTTGTCCGGCCCATGAAAAAACTTCTTTTGGTCTCCGCAGTGCTCGTGGTTTTGGGGTTAAGCGCGGTGGTGGTGGCTGGATTTTTTCTTGGTCCGATAGTAACCAAGGCGGTGAACACGGTAGGGCCGCGCATTACGGGGACCAAGGTCGAGCTGGCTTCGGCCAGCATCTCGCCCTTGACCGGTGGCGGCACCTTGAAGGGTTTGTTGGTCGGCAACCCGGCCGGTTGGACGAGTGACAAGGCGATCATCATTGGCGAAGCTCGGGCGAGTATCCAGCCGGCTTCGTTGCTGGGTTCGCATATCCTGATCAACGAAGTCTTCGTGGACGGCCCCGAGTTCGTTTTTGAGCAGCGCCTTTTGGGCGGCAATAACATCGCCGCCCTGCTGAAACAGATCGAGGCCAACACCGGTGGCGGTTCGGCCGCGCCCGAGGCCAAGGCGGGCGAAGCGAAGGCGGGCGAGCCGTTGAAGTTTGCGATCAAGTCCTTTCGTATCCAAAATGCCAAGATGGCGCTCAGTATCGCCGGGCAGAGCCTCACCGTGCCCTTGCCGCCCTTGACGATCACGGATCTCGGGGTGGCGGAGGGCGGCATCACGGCCGACCAAGTGGTGGGACAGGTTTTGAAGCGGGTGCTGGCCCAGCTTGGCGTGGCTGCGACCGAGGCGGCGATGAAGGTGGGCGGGGCTTTCCTGGACGGCGGAGCGGAGGGAGCAAAGAGCGCGCGAGAGGCGGCCAAGGGGGCCTTTAACAAGCTGCTGGGCAAGTAGCCGGGCCGGGCGCGGCGGCCGTTTTAGGGGCTTAGAGTTTATCCAGATCGACGAGAATCTCGCGCGGGCTGGAGCCGTTTTCCGGGCCCACGATGCCGCGTTCTTCCATGAGGTCGACGATGCGGGCGGCCCGGTTATAGCCGATGCGCAGGCGGCGCTGGAGGGTGCTGGTGCTGGCGCGTTTGGTGGCGCGGAGCACGGCCATGGCTTTTTTGTAGAGTTTTTCGTCGTCCTCCACGTCGCCATCTTCTGCGACTTCGTCGTCGTTGTCGGAGTTGGCGGCGGCGTCGTCTTCGATCTGGTTTTGCACGTTTTCCGCGTATTTGGGCGGGCCGTTGCGTTTGAGAAATTCGACGAATTCGGCGACCTCTTCGTCCGAGACAAAAGCACCTTGGGCGCGCACCAGGCGGGAGGTGCCGGGAGGGGAAAAGAGCATGTCGCCGCGGCCGATGAGGGTGTCGGCTCCCTTGCCGTCGAGGATGGTGCGGGAGTCGACCTGCGAGGCGACCTGGAAGGCGATGCGCGAGGGCAGGTTGGCTTTGATCACGCCGGTGATGACGTTTACCGAGGGGCGTTGGGTGGCGATGATGAGGTGGATGCCGGCGGCGCGGGCGAGCTGGGCGAGGCGGGCGATGCTGGTTTCGATCTCGGCCGGGGCGACCATCATGAGATCGGCGAGCTCGTCGATGATGGCGACGATGTAGGGCAGGCGAACGGGAATGGTGAGGCCGTCGTCGGCGCTGGCGGCGGGGTCGATGCCGCTGAGGCCGCCCTGCGCAGAGGTTTCGGGGGCGGAAGCGCCGGGGGCGGGTTTCTTGCGAGTGTTAAAGCCCACGATGTTGCGCACGCCGACTTTGGCGAAGATCTGGTAACGCTGCTCCATCTCGCCGAGCAGCCACTTGAGGGCGGAGGGCACTTTTTTCGGCTCGGTGACGACCGGGATGAGCATGTGCGGCAAGGTGTTGAACACCTTCAGCTCGACGACTTTCGGGTCCACCATGATCAGGCGCAAATCCTTCGGGCTCTTGCGGTAGACGATGGAGGCGATGATGGAGTTGATACACACCGACTTGCCGGAGCCGGTGGCGCCGGCGATCAGGAGGTGGGGCATCTTGGCCAGATCGGAGATGAGGGGTTTGCCGGAGACGTCTTTGCCCAGTGCGATGGGGATCTCGGCCTTGGCGGAGACCCAGTCCTCGGATTCGAGAATCTCGCGCATGCCGACGGGGGTCGGGGTGCGGTTGGGGATTTCGATGCCGACGGCGGCCTTGCCGGGGATGGGGGCGAGGATGCGCACGGACTGGGCGCGCATGCCGAGGGCGATGTTTTTGTCCAGATTGGCGATTTTCTCCACCCGCACTCCGGGGGCGGGCACGACTTCGTAGCAAGTGATGACGGGGCCGACATGGATCTCGCCGGGGGTGACGGTCACGCCGAATTCGCCGAGGATGCGGATCAAGTCATCGAGGTTGCGCAGGTGCTCGGTATCGGTGTCGGCCGAGGCGGGTTGGGCCTGTTCCTTGAGCAAGGAGAGCGGGGGAAACTGGTAATCGGTCTCGGAGACGGGCACGGCCGAAGCGCGGGCCTTTTTGGTTTCTTCGGGTTTGACGATGGCAACCGGGCCACCGGCGGAGGGTGGCGGGGTGGCGGTGGCCGGGGTGCTGCGCAGGATGCGTGGGTCGCTGTTGGCGAGCGGTGCCAGGGGATCGGCGGGAGCGGCGGCGGGGGGTTGCGGGCTGGGAGCGGAGGCGGGGGGCTCGGCTGGTTTGGCAAACGGGGAACGGGAGGGCGGGCGGAACGGGTCGCGGGTGATTTCGAGTTTTTTGTTGGCCGGGGGCGCGGGGGCGATGGCGATGGCTTTGCCGGCGTCCACCTTGCGTTTTTCGGCTTCGACCCGGGCTTCGATGAGCATCTGGGCTTCTTGCGCTTTGAGTTCTTTGCGGTGGGCGCGCCATTCCTGGAATCCGTGAAAAAGCCGGTCGAACTCCGCTCCTATGTCGGTGGTGAGGATGAAGATCAGGCTGAGCAGATAGATGAGGCCGAGCAGCAAGGCGGACCCGAAGCCGCCCATGAGTTCAGCCAGCAAGCCGCTATAGAACCAGTGCCCGACTGAGCCGCCCAAATCTTTGGGAAAGTAATTGCCGGTGAATCCGCCCACCATGTCCGCCAGGCCGGCCCCGGAAAGCAGGCAAAGTAAAACGGCGATGCCGCGAGTGGCGACTAGTTGACGCACATTGCGCAGGGCCACGTAGCACATCCACCCGAGAAAGGCGGGCACAAGCCATGCCCCGATGCCAAACCAATAGAGCAGATAGAACGTAACATAGGTGCCAAACAATCCGACCGCATTATGATCGGTGGGATTGGTGGTGATAAGGGGGCTCTGTTCCGGGCGGTAATCGATAAACGCGACTCCGAGTAAAAGTGCCGCCACCGCACATCCACTGGCCGTGATCCAGCGCGGGCGATGGCGCGGGGGTTGGAAAGAGGGCCCGTTGTTTGGGTTTGAACTCGCGGCTTTCGGCATGTGGCGTGTGGTCGGGCTTTGGCTCGATTTACATGCTAACCAATCCGCCACATGGTCAAAGGCAATAACGCCCTTCATTCCACTTGTCGTTAGATTCCCTCCTTTTTTATGAACGGATTACTTCAGTTTGAGCCGCTTTATCAGGAACGCGTTTGGGGTGGCCAGGCCCTGGCCGGTGCCTTGGGCCGGACTTTACCCGGTAAGAAACCTATCGGCGAAGCGTGGGAAATCGTGGATCGCCCCGAAGCCCAATCGGTCATCAAGGGCGGCAAATACGCGGGAAAAACCTTGCGCCAAGTGCTCAAAGCCAACGCCACCGAGGTCATGGGCCCGGGCTGGCCGAAAACCCGTGCCTTCCCGATTTTGGTCAAATGGCTCGACTGCCACGAACGCCTCAGCCTGCAAGTTCACCCGCCGGCCGCGATCGCGCCTCAACTCAAGGGCGAGCCCAAAACCGAGATGTGGTTTATCGCCGATACCCAGCCGGGTGCCGGTTTGCTGGTGGGCCTCAAAAAAGGCGTTACCCGCGAACAGTTTGAGACCGCCTTGCAGGCAAACGCGCTCGAACCGCTCGTGCACCGGTTCAACGTGGCCGAGGGCGATAGCATCCTGGTGCGCAGCGGCCAGATTCACGCGATCGACGCGGGCAATCTGATCCTCGAAATCCAGCAAAACTCCGACACCACCTACCGCGTTTACGACTGGGGTCGGGTCGGGCTCGACGGCAAACCCCGCCAGCTTCACGTCAAAGAGTCGCTCGCCTCGATCAAGTGGGACGATTTTGAACCCGCCCCGGTCCGGGCCGCACCCACCGGCGGCGTACTCGCCGAGTGCGCCGAGTTTCGCATCCGTCGCATCGTTTTGGACGCCGGCGAGACCCTGCACTTCGCGGCGGGCGAACAACCTCGCATCCTCAGCGTTATCACCGGCTCTCTTGAGCTGGCGGGCAAGGCGCCCAAGTTGGCCGGCGGCCTGGCTCGCGGGGAAAACGCGGTGCTGCCCTACTCCGATGAGTTCACCTTCAAGGCGGCTGCCGCCTCCCTGGTTCTTGTCACGGAAAACTTTACCGGCCAGTCCGCCTAACCCCTTCCCCGGGCGGTGCCTGCGCGGGCGGCACGGCGGAGTATTGGTCTGGCTGGCCGGGGCATTGGTGTTTGGCGCCGCGGCACTCGTGCTCGGCTGGATGCTGCTTTTGCCGCTGGCTGCGCAAGCCCGGTTCACCGCCGCGACCGGGGCGCAGTTGCAAATCCAGGGTTTGATGGGCGATCCCTTTGGCGGCACCGCCACCGTGGCCGCTTGGAGTCTGCGCGCGGACGAAAGCGCCCAGGCACCCGTCCTGGCGCGCGGCGGCGCGGCCCGGGCTTTGGCACCCAAGTGGAGCGCCGCCCTGGACGCCGCTCCGGGCACCCGCATCGAAATCGAACAACTGGAACTCTCCGTGACCGAGGCCCGGCTCCTGCCGGATGCCACCGGGCGCTGGCCCTTGCTTGCAGTCTGCGCCGCCGCCGGCCTGCCCTACGAACGCGGTGGCGCGGTCGGCACCGGACCGCGTGTGCGCATCAAAAAACTGCACCTTAAAGTGGAAACGCTGCTGGTGCGCGACGCCGCCAGCGGACGCGAGACCCGGGTGCGGGTCGACTGGACGGGTACCTTTACCGAGCTCGATCACCTGAGGCCGGTGGTGACCGCCTTGCTGGCTGCGGCGCGCAAGGCGGGCCGCACGCCGGAGCGGTGATAGGAGGGTTTTTCGTCATTTCGGACGTCGCGGCCACAGGGCTTGCGCCGCTGCGGTTCTTCTTTTTCATTCAATTCTTTTTCCATGAGCCAGACCGAATCCACCCAAGCCAATCCGACTCCTCCCACGCCTGAAACCGAGCCTGTCGCCGCGGCAACACCTCCGCCAGTCGAGCCGGGTGTATCCTCCGTAACCGCCGCCGAGTACGAGGCCTTGCTCGCCACCGCGAAGAAGGAGGCGGCCGACAACTACGAGCGCTACGTCCGCTCGGTCGCCGATTTGGAAAACTACCGCAAACGCGCCGTGCGCGACCGTGAGGATGCCGCCCACCGCTCCGCCACCCGCATTCTCGAAGACCTCATTCCCGTACTCGATAACCTCAGTCTCGGCCTGCAAGCCGCCAAAGCGCCCAACGCCGATCTCAAAACCCTGGTCGGCGGCGTGGAAATGGTCGGCCAGCAACTCAAGTCCGCCCTTGCCGGTCACGGGCTCGCGGAGGTTTCGCCGCTCGGCCAGACCTTCGATCCCAATCTGCACGAGGCGATCTCGCAGCAGCCCCACGCGGAAATCGCCGCCGACCGGGTGTGCGGAGTCGTCCGCATCGGTTACACCCTGAATGGCCGCCTGGTGCGCGCCGCCAGCGTGATTGTCTCCACCGGCGCACCGGAAAAGCCCGCCGACCCCGTGGCCGGCGTGGTGGTTTAACCGCTGGCGCAAAACGCGTTTCCTTTAACGACCGCACACTGGCACCGACCGAATCCCGCACATGGCCGAAGAAAACTACTACACCCTGCTAGGCGTCGAGAAAGGCGTCACGGAGGAGGAACTCAAGAAAGCCTACCGCAAGAAGGCGGTGCAGTTTCACCCCGACAAGAACCCCGGTAACAAGGAGGCGGAGGAGATGTTTAAAAAAGTCTCCGAGGCCTACGAAGTGCTCAAGGATCCCCAGAAGCGCGCCGCCTACGATCAATACGGGCATCGCGCCTTCACCCAGCAGGGCGGGGCCGGTCCGCGCGGACCCGGCGGCATGGGCGGAGGGGCGGGCGGCTTTCACGATCCGTTCGACATCTTCCGCGAGGTTTTCGGCCAGCAAGGCGGCGGTGGTGGCGGGGGCGGGGTTTTTGATCAAATGTTTGGCGGCGGTGGCGGTGGCTCGGACCGCGATGGTTCCGACCTGCGTTACGACTTGGAAATATCACTCGAAGAGGCGGCCAAGGGCGTGGAAAAGGAAGTTTCCTTCCGCCGTCTGCACGCTTGCGAGCGTTGCGACGGCTCGGGGGCCGAGCCCGGCACCAAGAAGGTCGTGTGCCCCACCTGTCGCGGGGCCGGCCAGATCCGGCGCAGCGGCGGCATCATTACCTTTGCCCAGACTTGCCCCACGTGCGGCGGCGCGGGCCAGAAAGTGGAAAAAGCCTGCACCGCTTGTCGTGGTGAGGGCCGCGTCGCCAAGACCGCGAAGGTCAATGTGCGCATCCCGCCCGGCGTCGATACCGGCACCCGGCTGCGCTCCAGCGGCAATGGCGAGGCCGGTCTCGCCGGCGGGCAGAGCGGTGATCTCTACATCGTGATCAATGTAAAGGCGCACGAGCTTTTCGAGCGCCAGGAAGACGATCTGTTCTGCGAGATTCCGATCAAGTTTACCCTCGCCAGCCTGGGCGGCACCTTGGAGGTGCCCACGCTTTCCGGCAAAGCCTCGCTCAAGGTGCCGGTCGGCACGCAGAGCGGCACCACCTTCCGTTTGCGCGGCAAGGGCATGCCCTCGCTCCGCCAGCGGGGAGCGCAGGGTGACCAGCTCGTGCGCGTCCACGTCGAGGTGCCGACCAAGCTCACTTCCGAGCAGGAAAAACTGCTCAAGGAATTCGCCCGCGTCTGCGGCGACGCCGACCATCCGACCAGCGAGAGCTGGTTCGAAAAAGCGAAGAAGTTCTTCTGAGTTAACGTCCCGGCGCTCGCCGAATCTCTCTCTCCATGCGCGTCGTGATTCTCGGCTCCGGTCGCGGCTCCAATGCCGAGGCGCTCTGTCTGGCCCGGCAGGCGGGGCGGCTCGGGCGCGCGGAAATCGTCGCCATTTTTTCCGATCGCGCCGACGCAGGCATCCTGGCGCTGGGCCCGCGTTTCGGCATCGAGGCGCGCTACCTCGACCCCGCCCCGTTCAAGACCAAGCTGGAGGGGGCGGGCGAGCAGCGCTACATCGACGCCGTCGGCGCCTGCGCGCCCGATCTGGTGGTGCTGGCCGGTTTCATGCGCGTGGTGAAGCCCGGTTTCCTGGCCGCCTTTGCCGGCAAGGTCATCAATCTGCACCCGAGCCTGCTGCCCAGCTTCCCCGGTTTGGACGGCATCGGGCAGGCTTTCCGGCACGGGGTGAAGTTCACCGGCTGCACGGTGCACCACGTCTCGCCGGAGGTGGACGCCGGGCGCATCATCGACCAGGCGGCGGTGCGTATCGAGGATAACGATACGCAGGAAACGCTCGCCGCCCGCATCCATGCCGCCGAACACCGGCTCCTGGTCGAGGTCGTGGCGCGTTTGAGCCTGGCCGTTCGCGTCGCTGATTAGCCCTTGAGCCCGGCGTCCGGGCGGGGGACTGTATGCGTCCTATCACCTCTATGAAAACCAAGGTCTTTGTCGACGGGCAGGAAGGCACCACCGGGTTGCAGATTTTTGAACGCCTCGCGGCGCGTGCCGATATCGAGGTCATCCAGATAGATGTCGCCTTGCGCAAGGACATCGCCGCGCGCGCCGCCTGTCTGAACGCCGCCGACATCGCCTTCCTCTGTCTGCCGGACGACGCGGCCAAACAATCCGCCGCGCTCGTGACCAACCCCCGCACCTGCGTGATCGACGCGTCCACCGCGCACCGCGTGGCCGAAGGCTGGACCTACGGCGTGCCGGAGCTCGGCGCGGGCTACCGCGAGGCGATAAGGGCCAGCAAACGCATCGCCAACCCGGGTTGCCACGCCACGGCCTTCGCCCTTGCGATCCGCCCGCTGGTCCAGCGCGGACTGGTGCCGGCGGATTTCTCGCTCTCGTGTTTTTCGCTCACCGGTTACAGTGGCGGCGGCAAAAAGATGATCGCCGACTACGAACAAAACCCGCCCGCCAAGCTGCGCAGCCCACGCCCCTACGCCCTCGCCCTCATGCACAAGCACCTGCCCGAGATGCGCGTGCACACCGGCCTGGACCGCCCGCCGATTTTTAATCCCATAGTTGCCGGCTTTTACCAAGGCTTGACCGTCACCGTGCCGCTCGCGCTCTCCGACCTGCCCGCCGCGCCCGGCCCGCAAGCGTTGCACCACGCCCTGACCGAGACTTATGCCGGCGAGAAATTCATCCGTGTATTGCCCTTTGGCGACGAAAGCGTGCTCGATGGAGGCTTCTTCGATGTGCAGGCCTGCAACGGCACCAACCGCTGCGATCTGGCGGTCTTCGGCCATGCCGAGCAAGCCGTGGTCATGGCGCGGCTCGACAACCTCGGCAAAGGCGCATCCGGCGCGGCGATTCAGTGCATGAACCTGCACCTCGGCCTGGCCGAAGATCTCGGCCTCACCGCCTGAGCCGTAGTTCGCAGCCGGTTGCTCATTGTAACGTTTAATACCAATTACGTATTGCTTTGAAACCATCCGCCCCGAGCCGAAATCGCTCCGCGATTCCGCTACGTTCGGCGGATGTAGCGGAAAGGGCAGTGCCGTTTCGTTTCTAAAGTCTCATTTCGAGCAGAATCTGGTATAATACCAACAGCCCAAGAGATGCAGGCTTTAACCACGAATATCCCGGATGGGAACGGATTGGTCGGTTTTATCTGTGATTATCCGTGCTATCCGTGGTCAAAAAAATCTTCCCATAATCTGATAATCACGGGCCTTTGGTGTAAGCCAGGCGGGGTTGCTTTAGAAGCGGGCGCTCAGGGTGAAGCGGTAGGTTTCGCGTGAGTATTGGTTTTGCGTTACGCGATCGCTGGCGGCCTCGCTGGCGCGCTCGGGGTAGTCGAGCAGGTTGGTGACTTCTATGCCGGCTTGCAGGGCTTTGTAGCGCCAGGTGAGGGAGGGCGTGAGGGATACGACGTTGCCGCGGTAGACGTCCTGCTGGGTGGTCTCGCCGACGCTATCCAGGGCCTGACTCTGGAATGAGCCGGCGAGCTGGGCGGTCCAGGCACCGCGTTCCCAGCGCACGCTGGAGCGCACGAGATGGCGGGAGCGTTCGGGCATGGGCAGAACGTAGCCCGGGCGGCCCGGGATTTCGGCCTGGGTGTCGGAGTAGGTGTAAACGTTTTCCATGCGCCAGAGACCGAGACTGGTTTTGAGCGGCTGTTGGTGGAAAAGCTGAAAGCCCTGGATGGTGCCTTCGCCGCCGTTGTCCACCCGGGTCACCGAGTAGAGCGAGCCGTCGAGTAACTCGATGGCCCGGGCGCCATGGAAAAAGCCTTCGACGCCGATGTGGTAAAGTTCGACGCCGACTTTTCCCGAGCCGGGCAGGGAGCGTTCGACGGCGATCAGGGTGGTGAAGAGCTCGGTGGGTTCGAGCGAGGGGTTGCCCTCGGTGATGGTGCGGGTGGGCGGGTTTACGCGGCGGTAGGCGACGAGGTCGAAATACTGCGGACGCATCAGCGACTGGTAGGCGGCGGCGCGAAAGACGTAGGGTTTAAAGTCTTTCCATGCGAGGCCGAGCGAGGGCAGGGCGGTGCGGTAGTCCTTTTCGCCGGAGTTTTGGCGAATGTTTTGGGTGACTCCGTTTTCCACTACGGCGGCGAGGAGGGGGCCGGTGCCGGTGTCGAGCGTGGCCGGGGTGATGGTGGTGCCGAGGGTGGTGTTCTGGGTGTCTTCGAGGCGGAAGCCGCCTTCGATTTCCCATTTGGGATGGGCGATGAGGCCGCCTAAGTGTGCTGCGTTGACGGATTCGCTGGAGTCGTAGAATTGCTGGTAGTTTTCGATGAGGGAGCGGCTGGGGCTGTAAGCGAAGGAGGAGGCCCGGGCGTTCAGGGCATGCAGGCCGGAGGCGAAATCGATGCCGCGGGGCAGTACGTAGGTGTTCTGGATGATTTTGTCCGGACCCTCGGTGCGGGCGATTTCGGAAAGGGCGAGCGGGGCGGCCGCATTGCTCAGATAGACGCTGCGGCTCTCGCGGTTGGTGCGTTCCTTGCTGCGGTAACTCACGCCGGTGAGCAGCCAAACTTTGGTTTCCTGATCGATCAGCTTCCAATCGGTTTCAAGCCGGAGGGCGCGATCACGATCCAGGGTGAGCGGGCTTTGCTGCCGAAGGTCGCCAAAGAGGGACTTGGTAAGGTCGGTGTAGGGGGTGCCGGAGGTTTTTTCCAAGCGAGGGAACCACGGCGAGGAGTTGTCGTAACTAAGGGCGACCTTGCTTTCGTTAAAATTCCAGGCGTCGGTGGAGACGTTGTTTTCCCAGTCGCTGAGGTAACCGCGCAGGTCGGCATTGAAGCGGGGACGTTCGAGGATGAGGCCGGCGGAGTAACGGCGGATTTCGCGCTCGGTTCTGGCATCGCTGAAAAAGCGGCGGGTGCCGGCATTGGTCGAGTTGGCTTGGGTGAGGGAGCCATCCGAGGAAATCAGGGGCGTGCCGGAGGGGGAGCTGAGGGTGCCGGCGCCGTAGTTTAACTCGATGCGGTTACGCCGGGCCGAGTCTTCGTAGTTGGCGCCGGTAAACTGGGCGAAGGCGAGCAGGCCGGGGAAAAGTTTTTTCTCCAAGGCGACGCGGGCGGTGTCGTTGGTGGTGTCGATGTCGTCTTGGGAGATGCGGGCGCGCTCGAGGTAGCGGGTGTTGGCGGCGAGGGTGGCGGGGGTGTTTTGCCAGACCGCTTCGTAAAACTGAATTGCGCGCACCGCGCTCTGCTTTTGCACGCGCAAGTCGATAATGAGGGGATTTTTGCCCTCGGTCGCGCCGCGCCAGTTTAGCTGGCCGCCCCAGGCTCCGGCGGCGGCCAGAGCGTTGTAAGTGAAGTTCAGTTCGGCGGTGCCGGACTTGGGACCAGGGCGTTTGAGCCCGGGGTTGAGGAAAAAGGCGCGAAAATCCACGCCCTCGCCGTCGCTGGCCACGCCGGGGATGCGGCCAAAGGCGCTGGGTTCCTGGTATTCGGAGGCGATGGGGTTGCGCTTGGTCAAAACCCGGCTGCGTTCGCGGGGGCTTTGGTTGGCGCTGTCGTCGTCGGTATTGGTGGTGGGTTTGGGAGCGGTTTTTGCTCCACTCGCCGGAGTGGAGGCAACCAGCGCGGGGGCTTTCTCCGCCGCACCCAAGTCAGATAGAGAGCTGTGCCACGCCACAACCAGGGCCCAGGCAAGGAGCTGGGCGGAGCGTGAGGCAGGACGAAGGAAAAAAGACGGGCAGTGTGGCATGGACGCGGTGAAAAAGGCGTCCGCCAAGCACGAAGCGTTCCATGCGCTTCAGATTTTTACGAAGAGGGTGGGAGGGAGGGACCGGATCTTAATCCGCGGGCTTCGCAGGCGATGTATCTTCCGCCAGTAGTTCGACGAGGAGGCGCAGGGCGGCGGCGGCGGTCTGGGTCTGCATCCCGGTGCGGGCGAGGTCTCCGCCGCCGATGCAGGCGGTGAGTACACAGGGACCGCGCACCGCCGCCACCCAGGCATAGGGCGCGGATGCGCCACGCGTTGGATCGGGCTCGGCGTAGCCGGTGGTGGCGAGGCCGAGTTCGCATTCGTAGAGCCGGGCGACGCCGCGAGCCATCTCCATGGCAACACGTTCCGAGACGGCGTTGACTGCCGCCGCGTGAGAGGCGTCCACGCCGAGCAGACGCACCTTGGCGGCGAGGGCGTAGACAGTGACGCCGCCGACGAAGTAGGCCGAGGCACCGCTTTGCCGCCCCAGCGCGGCCTGCACGTGGCCGACGGTGAGGCTCTCGGCCACGGCCACGCGTTGTCCGGAGGCAAGCAGGCGGGCGTGCAGAGCCCGGCTCTCGTCCTCGGTCCAAGGCGTGTCGCAGTCGATCATGGCGGGCGGCGGGCGGGCGGGTTGACGGTGTTTTTGCGGAAACGAAAAGCTTACAACGCGAGCTCGACGCCGACGGGGCAATGGTCGCTGCCGAGCACGGTCGGTTCGATCCACGCGTTGATCAGTTTCGGGCGCAGGGCGGCGGAGGTCAGGAAGTAGTCGATGCGCCAGCCCACGTTCCGGCTGCGGGCGCCGCCGCGATAGCTCCACCAGGAGTATTTGCCGGGCGAGGGGTCGAAGACGCGGAAAGTGTCCACGAAGCCGGCGTCGATGAAGCGGGTGAAGCCGGCGCGTTCCTCGGGGGTGAAGCCGGGGTTGGCGACGTTATCCTTGGGCCGGGCGAGGTCGATGGGTTGGTGGGCGACGTTGAAATCGCCGCAGACGACGACGGGTTTGGTTTTTTCGAGGCCTTGGAGGAATTCGAGGAAAACGCGGTCCCAGACCTGGCGGTAGGCGAGGCGGCGCAGTTCGTCCTGGGCGTTGGGAGTGTAGACGTTAACGAGGAAAAAGGTGTCGAACTCGGCGGTGAGCACGCGGCCCTCGGAGTCGTGCCCGGGGGTGCCCATGCCGAAGCGGACGGAGAGCGGGGCGTGTTTGCTGAGAAGGGCGGTGCCGCTGTAGCCCTTTTTTTCGGCGGCGTAGAAGGTGACGGATTTGTAGTCACCGGGCCAGGAGACGTGGGCGATGTCGCCCGGGTGGCACTTGGTTTCCTGGAGGCAAATCGCATCGGCCCCGCTGGCGAGCATCCAGGGCAGCAGGGTGTTTTTATCAAGCCCGGCGCGGGCACCGTTTACGTTCCAGGAGAGAAATTTCATCGCGGGTTAAAGGGGCATAAACTGTGCGGCGTTGCGAGCGCGGCAACCCTGGTTGCGAAGGAGAGACGCATTTCTTGGGGAGCGGGCAGAGTTTTTGTTAGGCCGGATCTGCTACGCGGTAAATTCACGCCGCGCCGCTTACGCGTGTAACTCAAAGTGATGTCAGCTTCGGAAGGACCGACCCGCAATTGAAGTGCTGGGCTTTTTTTTCGACTCTCCGGGGTAGGCTTGGGCGTGAGCCCAAGTTCGTCGTCTTTGCCCTAGCCATTGAGCTCACGCTCAATCCTACCGGAAAGAATCCAATCAAGCCTCTGACATCAGTTTGTGTTACGCCGCGCCGCTTACGCCGCGCGGCTTCGCCGTTTGACGTTCCTAGAGCGAGTAAGACAGTAAGACATGACCACGACACTTTCGAGCAAGGGGCAGATCGTTTTGCCTGTAAGTGTCAGGCGGCGGCTGGGTTTTAAGCCGGGGATGAAGTTCTCATGCCGGGTCAGCGGCGGAGACATCGTTTTGACGCCCACTTTTAAGGGTAAGCGTCCGGCCGGAGACCTACTAGGCGTGGCATGGTCATAGTGATAAAGTGTCCGGCATGGAA
>JAIXRU010000120.1 GCA_027485045.1 Opitutaceae bacterium
CCTCGGTTCGGAGATGAGTAAATAGAAAACGTCACCATTGGTAATCCAATTGGTGACGTTTTGCTTTATCACTTTGCTCTCGGCAACCCATCCACCAAGGCCCCCGGCCGGACGCTTACATTTGATCGGTGTTAATCTTATGGTTTCACGTGGTTTGAGCGAGGGAAGAGGTCGGTCAGGCAGTGCAGCGGACGCGCCCGGTGACAAGTTGCACGCATCGGCACAGGTTGTAGCACAGGTTCATCATGCCGATTTGATGTTTGTTGCGAACCAGACCGATACACCGGTTGTAAATGCGTCCGAGCGATTTTTCCATGAACGCAAAGGTATGTTCAACCCGTGCCCGGGTCTTGGACTTGCGACGATTGGCCAACAGTTGAGCCTCGGTCAACTCAGCCGCAGGGGTCCCCTTTTCGTGGATGTAATTATGGACGCCTTTCGCCATCAAATCCTTCGCGATGGTTTCGCCGATGTAGGCCGAGTCCGCATGCACGGCCAGATCGCCACTTTCGATCAAATTTGGCATCGGCTGACTGTCATGCGTGTTAGCGGCGGTCACCGTGTAATTTTTAATCAACTTGGTTTTAACGCCCACCTTGACGTGATCCTTGTAACCGTAAAACGACTGGCTGTTTTTCTTCGTCCAGCGCGCATCAACGTCCTTCTGTGCAAGTTTGCGCGGCTGCTTCGACCACTCCGTGGGTGTCTCGCCTTGCTTGATCTTCGCGTTGTCTTCCCGCGAGTTACGCTGACGGGGCACCTCAACGAATGTAGCGTCCACCATAACGCCCTCCTTCACCAGCAAGCCTCTCTCGGCCAATTGCCGATTGAACTCATTAAACAATTCGCGCGCTCCATCCGCCTTAGCCAACTGATCGGCATACAACCAGATTGTCCTGCTGTCCGGCACCGAGTCGCCCAGCCCAAGTTGCACGAAGCGAAGGAACGACAGTCGGTCCCGCAGTTGATACTCCACCTGCTCGTCGGAAAGATTATAAAGCCGCTTGAGCACCATAATCCGCAGCATCACTTCCGTCGCCCAGGGCTTTGGACCGCAGGACGCCTTCTTGTCGGCACCCGCGCGCCAAATTTTTTCAGCCACAGCCACCAACTGCGGCCATTGGATATGACGATCCAGCTCCACCAAGCGGTCTCCGTGCTGCGTCAATGACTCCAGCGACGCATGATCACCAAAGAACGTGTATTGATTATTACTCATTGAGATACAGCCTATGCACAACTCATGCCATTGCTCATCAATTAGATGCTAATTTTAGGAGCCCCCTAATTGTTTCAACATGCGAACAAAATTGATCTAACGCAGGGGTCTAAAAAAGGGGTCAAGGTGTTACATCGTTTCATTTAGCCCGTTCGTGACGTTTGAATAATCCCCAGCGGCACAGGCCACGCCAGCCAGCGCCCCGAGCTACGCCGTCTGTCATGTCCTCTGCTTCCCCCTTCGCGGCGCTCCGTCCGGTGGAGTGCACCCCCGCCCGGCCCGGCCCACGGCGCAAGAATGCGCCGTAGGGGCAGCGCTCCGATAAGATCCGCGCTGTCACGTCACGCGGCCCGCCCCGCAGCGCGAAACCGTAGGCGCGCCGCAGCTAAAGCCGGTCATTTGCTCGCCCACGATTGGCGAACAGGGCGAACGCCCGCGCGGGCGGCGTGAACGCCTCCAGCTACCGCCTAACCCCAAAGCTGAGATTCGTCTCCATCCCTCACCCCAAAGCGTCCCCCTCCTCGGAATCACCCACCCGGCACTCTTTCACGCTTCCCCCGATTCCGCAAAATCTCCGTAAATATACGGAAAGTTTTCCGAAATAATTGGAAAGTTTCTACGCGCTACCCAATGTAAAGTCCTTACCGACACCGTCGCCCCCAGCCCCCGCCGCTTCCTCCGCCTCCGCGTCACCGCCCCATGAAGCACTCCATGATATAAGTGGGGCCGCACCTCCGGCGCAGTCGCAGCCTCACGACTTTCAATCCCCAATACCCCTGAACAGCTGTTCGCGATCTACCCCAGCATGATTTCCTGCCTCTTTATCTCTGCCCTGCGTTTCTGTGTGCGCCCCGCCACCGGAGCGGTTGTCCTGTGCGCACTCGCCTCTCTGCCCCAAGCGTCCGCAGCCGACATCGGCGCACGTGAACTCTCACCGTATAATGTCGTCTGGGATTCTCCGAGTGAAGATTCCAGCGGTTCCATGCCGCTCGGTAACGGTGAGACCGGCATCAATCTCTGGATCGAGAAATCAACCGGGGATGTGGTCTTGTATCTGGCCCGCGGCGATGCCTGGACGGAAAACGTGGTGCTTTATCGCGGCGACTACGGGCTCGCGAAGGTGGGCCGGGTGCGCGTAAAGCTGGGCAACGCGGCGTTCCTTAACCCGACCGCCTTCCGTCAGGAATACGACTTGGCCACGGCTTCGGTGTCCGTGGAGGCCAACGGCACCAAGCTCCGCGCTTGGGTCGATGCCAACCGCCCGTTGGTTCACCTCGAATTCACTTCAACCACTCCCTTTCAGCTGCGCACGGAAATCGACACCTACCGCAAGGAAGAGATGCGGGGCACGCTCAAGTTTCAGAAAGTCCTCTACTCCGATTCCCTAAAACCCGCCGGTGGCGACGACGCCCTCATTCTTTCCAAGGACATCCTCCTCGATCCCAAAGCCTCGCAAATCGGCTGGTGTTACCGGAACCAAAACCCCTACGGCATTCCCGAACTCGATCACTGGACTTTTGGCGCGCTCGTCGGCAGCACCGCCATGAAAGCAGTGGGTTCCTCCGCCCTCGAATCCCGCGAACCGTCGGCGAACCAGCGGATCGAAATCGCCACCTTTGCCTTAAAGGCCGACTCCGTCGCGGCTTGGCAGCGTGAGGCCGAAGCACGTCTGGAGAAAACCTCCGCCAGCGACTCCGAAGCGGCCTGGGCTGCGCATGTGGCTTGGTGGCGGAGCTTCTGGAACCGGAGCTACATCTTCGTCGAGGGCGATGCCGACGCCCGTGCGTTGACCCAGGGGTATTTGCTCGGACGCCAGCTCCAGGCCTTCCAAGCCCGGGGAACCTACCCCATCAAGTTCAACGGCGGTTTGTTCAATTTCGACAATCGCACCAAGGTGCGGAATCTCAAAACCGGCGAGTTCGAGGTCCGCGAGGTCAACGGAGACTTCCGTCAATGGGGCGGGCATTACTGGTTCCAAAACACCCGGCCCATGTATTGGCCCATGATGGCGTCGGGAGATTTCGATTTCATGCGACCCTTTTTCCGCATGTATCGGGACATCCTTTTTCGTAATGAAAAAGACACCCGCAGCCACTACGGCCACGCCGGCGCCTATCTGGCCGAGGCGGCTCCGTTCATCGGCGGACTCCCGAAGGTCACCGCCGATCAGGAGGGCAACCACACGCGTCACTACTTCACGCCGATCCTCGAACTGGGCGTCATCCTCCTCGACTACTTTGACCACACCCGGGACGAAACCTTCGCCCGCGAATACCTGGTGCCGATGATGGACTTGGGCCTGACGTTTTTCCGTGAACATTTCCCCCGCGATCAACAGGGCCGCCTCCGTATCGAACCGGCCAACTCGGCGGAGATGTTCTGGAAAACCCGCAACCCCGTGACCGACGTCGCCGGGCTGCACTACCTGCTGCCCCGCCTGCTCGCCCTGCCCGACTCTGTGGCCCCGTCCGCCACCAAAGCCGCCTGGCGCGACATGCTGGCCCTCCTCCCGCCGATCCCCATGCGCCGTGAAGGCGATTTCACCCGTCTCCTGCCCTACGAATCCGCCGAGGATGAGCAGGCCCACAATCAGGAAAACCCCGAGCTCTACGCCATCTATCCTTTCCGTCTTTTCACCGTGGGCCAGGGCGCGGAAAACCAAAAAATCGGACGCGCCAACTTCGACATCCGCCGCTTCAAGCGCGCCGGTTGCTGGTATCAGGACCCCATCCAGGCCGCTCTCGTCGGCGATGCCGAATCCGCCGCCCGCGATACCCTGCACGCCCTGACCAACAAGGATCCCCTTTGCCGTTTCCCCGCTTTCTGGGATGCGGGCAACGACTACACGCCGGACTTCGACAACGGTGGCCACGGTCTGCACGCCCTCCAGTTGATGCTCCTGCAATCCGTCGGAAAATCCCTGTATCTCGCCCCCGCCTGGCCCCGCAAGTGGAACGCACGTTTCCGCCTGCACGCCCCCGGCAACACCGTCGTCGAGGGTGCCATCCAAAACGGTGTTCCGTCGGACCTCGCCTTCACCCCGGCCGAGCGACGCGCCGACGCCATTTTGCCATAATCATTCATCTTTGAGGCCCCCTGTTTTTTTCCATTCGAACCTAGCCCCTCCGGTTCCTTCGCCTCCGAGTAATCCATTTCCTCAAATCCAACCCACGCACTCCACCCCTGCTTTATGAAATACCCCCGCCTGCTTTGCCTGGTTTCACTCTTCGGAGTTTTTACCCAAACTTTTTTGCAGGCCCAAACACCTGCACCCGCGCCGCTCGTGCCACCTCCGCAGGATCAAGGGCTGCCCTACACGCGTTCGGCCGATGGAATGGCGTTGGATGTGGTCCGCGATGGTATCGCGGTTTTTCCGGGTAGCCGTTACGCCTATGTGCGGGGTCAGCGCGTTCGCCTGAGCGAGAAAGATGTCCTGCGCGCTGAGGCGATGCTTAACGATGGCCAGGTGTTCGTTCCGGCGTCGTTCCTGCCGGTGCTCGCCCTCAAGGATACCAAGCCCCGGCCGGTGCCGGCCGATCTCGCGCCGATTGCCGACCGGTGGGTTTTTGCTCCGTCGGATCTCGCGCCCAAGCAGGGCGGCAGCGAAACCATCGTGCCGGCAGGCGCGGCGACCCTCACGGTTCGTGGCGAGACGTATGTAGGGCTTAAGGATGCAGCTCGGGCAGTCGGTCTCGGCGTGTTTACGCACTCGTCTGGGCTGGTTTTCCTCGGCTCAACGGAGCCCTCGTGGCCGAAGGCAGGCAGCCCGCGCATGGCTGCGGTGGTCGCGCTCTTTGATACGCCGGAGAAATTTGCCGACCCGTCGATCGCCGAAAAGTTTATTCCCAATGGTGTCCGTCAAAAGCCGTGGACGGAGCACGTCAAGGTGACCCCTGAGCAATTGGCGCTCCTCAACGGCCCCGAGACCGAATGGGAGACCGTGCCCGTGTCGGCCTATGACGAAAAGGGGATGAACAAAACCCTCCTCGGCTCCGCAGTGCCCGCGCCCGGGATTTACCCCCGGCTTTTCTTCAGCCCGAAGGACCTCCCCGAATTGCGCCAGCGCATCAAAGGCTCGATCAGCGGACAAAAGTCCCTGATCGAGATGGAGGTGCTTTTTAAACGAAGCTGGCTCGATCGCACGACGAGCGACGGTGGCATCTTTGAAAAGCTCTCCACCGGGAATCTGGACGGGCTCGAATGGGACCTCCCCGCCGGCAAAGCATCGTTCACGACCGGCCACACGTTCAAGGGCCAGAAACCCGGCATATACAACTCGCACATCGCCTATGTGCCGGAATGCCTCACGGCGTTGGCGCTCTATGCGCTCCTGACCGATGATGATGAACTCGGCCGCCGCACGGCCACTGCGGTGACAAACTACTACAAGCTGCGCGAGCCGCTGCTCGACGACTTTTTGAAGATCAGCGATTCCGAGTTTGGCTCCTCTCTCCGGAATCCGGACGGCTCGCTGACGGAACTGAACTCCTATGGCGCACGGACCCACTGGCGCAATATCCACGGTCTGGTCGCACACATGAATCTCGGCCCGGTCCTGGATTTCTCCGGCAAATGGATGACTCCGGAGCAGAAGGATTCTATGCGCCGCTTCATCGCCAAGGCCACCTACGGGCGTCGGTCCCATGGCCAGGACGCGCCGATCCGGTTCCGCGATGTCAACTGGATGGCGTGGGATCTCCCTCATTTCATCGCAGTGGCGGCCATTGAAGGGCTGCCGGGTTTTGATGCCGAAGCTTACGCCTCCGGGCTGGAGAGCGCGCGTGCATTTTGCCAGTGGGGCATCGACCCCGCCGGCGTGGTGTTTGAGAGCAACGGCAAAAATCCCGGGGCCTTCCAGTTCCAGTTGTTATCGATGGTGATCGCCGCCCGTCGGGGCGAAAACCTGCTCGCCCATCCCCATTGGCGAAAGCTCCTTGAGGGCCAGGTGCAGATGACCTCACCCGATGGCCAGGTCATTCCAAACAGCGGCACCCAATACTCGCGCCACAGCCGGCAGAAACTCTCCATGTTTCTCATCAATCAGTTCAAAGGCCTCTACCCCGGGGACAAACTGGCCGACTACCTCATCTCCACCGAGGCCCCGCTCCGCCTGGATCCGGCCGATCGCCTTGGCTTTGTGCTTCCCGACAAAAATTTTGATCCGGTGGCCTACAAAGCCCTGGCCGAGAAAACACCCCGCCTGCGCCTGCCCAGCCCGACTTACCCGGGCTTCACGCGGAACATTCTTTTTGACGGCGACGTGGACTACGTGGATCGCGCCGCCCTCGGCCTGCCACTGAGTTTTTCAACGCCGGTTCATGGCGTGTTCTCCGCCTATAGCTCCCCCGGCAAGGATGCCGCATGGATAAACATGATGGTCCGGCCCAGCCATTACCTCGGTGCCGGTCACCATCATGCCGATGCCGGCATGTTCCACTTCTCCGCGCTCGGGGTGAACTGGATCACCGAGTCCCCGTTCACCCAGTGGTATACCGGCAATGTCCACAACTTGGTTCAAGTGGATGGCCGGTCTCAGGCCGACGGCATCGATGGTGTGGTCAACGGCTACAACGCCGCCGCCACCTACCTTGGTTCGGTTACGGGTGAGCAGGCCGCGATCGCTTCCGCCGATCTCACCTACGCCTATTCCTGGCGATGGAACACCCAGCCGCCCCAGGTCTGGCCGGAGGCCACCAGCGCATTGGGTTGGGAATTCGACCCCACGCCCCATGTCGCCCGGATCTTCGCCGGCACCGCCCGTTATAAAATCCGTCCGTGGTGGTCGAACTACACTTACGGCAACTACATCGCCACCAGTCGCGCCCCCTTTAATCCCATGCAGCGTGTCTTCCGCACGACCGGCCTCGTCCGGGGCGAACGTTCGTATGGATTTGTGGTTGATGATTTGAAGAAGGACGGCGCAGTCCGCGAATACCAGTGGACCGCCATGCTCAATGGAGGCGTCTGGCAGGCCAAGGTTGGCGGACTTCCGGCCAACGCCCTCGCGCTGGGCACCTCCGGCAAAGACACCGACCTCACCGCACCCGCCGGGAAGCCCGCCTTGGAACCCAAGGCCGGTGATCCACTCGTCCTGGTCTGCGCCCTTGGCATGACGGCTCCCGGTCAATCCGTGCCGCTCCTCGCCACCGAAACAATCGAGGGCCAGAAGGACCGCAAAGGGGCGACCCAATTCATGGACCGCCTCGTGATTAATCATAAGGCCGCCGCGGCCGCCTTCCGGGTCCTCCTCCTGCCTGTCCGGGCGGGCGACCCGCTGCCTACGGTGGACTACGATCCTGCCGGCGGCGTTGCCCGTGTTAGCTGGGCAGGGCAGAAGGACGAGATTGCCTTCCTGCCTGATGCCCAGGGTCGCACCCGGGTCACCATCCGGCGTAATGGTGCTCCAATTCTCGAAGACGCTCTCAATACCCCGGAGCCCGGCTCACGTCCCGGACTCTGACGCTCCGAGCGTTCAGCCGCCCTTATTCATCACGCTCCAAACCCCTCACATGAAACTACCCCTCATCGCCGCCCTCGTCTTCCTCCTCGCCGCCTCTTCCGCCCGCCCTGCCGATGCCATCGTCGAACCGCTCGACCGCGAGATGGTTCAACGCAAAAAAAACTTCGGCTACTCGAACGAGGAGATTGAGCAGTATTTCAACGTTCCGCTGGTCATGAAACTCGATCGCGAGGGTCTGGACCGGTCGTATCTGAAAGCTCCGCCGAAGCCGGGTGTTCATCCGCGTCTGCTCTTCAATCCGGAGGATCTCGCCGACATCCGCCACCGCCTCGAAACCACCAAAACCGGCCAGGCGGTGATGGCCAATATCCGCAAGCATCTCGATACCCAGCTCCGTCAGCCGAAACAGCCGCTCGCCGTAATGTTCGACCGGCTCGCGGCCGGCACCGATCTCCAGGACCTCAAGTCGGGCGATGTCATGCACACCGCGTTTATCACCGTGTATGAAGCTTTCCGCTGCTTGATCGACAACGACGAAACGGGCGGTCGTCGCGTCGCTGCCGTGATCGCGTCCTTGGCGAAAATCACCGAGCGCGAGGTCACCGCCAATGTCGAAAAAGAAAAAGCCAAGGGCGAGGGCGCCTGGATGAATTTCCAGCATCTGGCCAAGGGTCCGAGCTATCAGGGCACGCTGGGGCTCATGTATGACTTTGCCTACAATTTCATGGCTCCCGCCCAGCGGGACACGGTGCGGCAGGCCATTTCCGTCAGTCATGCCGGCATGACGCTCATCGGCGCGGAAACCCTGCGGTCGATGCACACCAACACCAGCAACTGGATTTCATGGAGTTCGCGCATGATCTTCCTGGCCGCCGCCATCGAGGGCGAGCCCGGCCATGATCCCGAGGCCTACGAGCGTGTTAGCGACGCCATGACCGGTTACATCAGCGCCTACTACGACACGGGGGAGGCCTACGAGGGCTGGGGCAAAAACTTCATGTTTTTCGAGCACCTCGCCATCATGGGCAAGCGTGGCAAGGATGTGCTCGCCGCGCGCGACCTGCGGAGCGTTTACCAAAAATATTTCCTTCACGCGATGTTCCCGTGGGGCGGCGGCTTCACGTTCTACGATTCGCAAGGCGGCACTGGGAGCCCGATCGCCCGCAATGCCGACCTCGTCATGTATAACTTCTTTTTCCCGAAGGATTCCGCCGGGAAATTCATTTACCGGAACCAGATCAAGGACGACTACGCCAACCTGAATCCCGGCGGACGGGTCAACACCACCCATCCGTTCTCCGTCACCGATTCGCTCTGCGTGGCCATCTTCGCGAACGACTTCGACGAATCGAAGTCCTGGGACCAGGCCCATTCGGAAATCACGCGCAAAGAGCCGTTGAGCACGTTTTCCGAGGATACCTGCAACCTCATCACCCGCTCGTCCTGGTCGCGAGACGCCCTCTACCTCAATTACCTCAACCGCGCCGTCGCGGGCGGCCATCGCTATGCAGACCGCTCGCATTTCAGCCTCTATTCGCACGGGCGTTTCTGGAGCATCTACCGTCCGATGCGTCAGATCGATTCCCAGCGGCGTCCGCAAAACCGCTCCGTTATCACGCTGGCCGGCGACGGCCCCAGCACGGCTCCGGCGCGTTGCGTGGCCTACGCCGACGCACCGCTTGCCACCCTCATCGCAACCGATCTCAGCGTGCCGTGGGACTACCGGAACCGCGTGCCATTTAGCTACAACTATTACCGCCTCAACCCCGTGGATGTCCCGTGGATGAACATGCCGATCAGCCAGATGCCGGATTGGCAGACCTCGCTCAAACCGGTGCCCAAGCCCGGTGCGGAAACCGTTCAGCCCGTGATGAACCCGCAGGTGAAATATGCCTACCGCACCGCCGCGCTGGTTCGCGGTTCGCGGCCTTATGTGATCATCTCGGACGACATCCGCATCGCTGATGAGGCGAAGGATTACCAGTGGGGTATGGCCCTGCCCAACGATGTGGTGGTCGGCGCTCCGCAGCCGGGTGGTGCCGCCGGGAATTCGTCGGCCGATGTGGTGCTCACCGAAAAATCCGAGGCGGCACCCGGGCGTCGGCTGCTGGTCCGCATCCTTGACTCCGGAGCTTCGCTCGCGCTCGACCCGCCGCGGGCCGAGGAAGTCGTCAGCAACAACCCGCCTCAGCCGGATGTCGTGCTTCCCCGTTTTGTGATTCCTTCCAAGGCCGTGGACCCGCGTTATCGCGTCCTGCTGTTTCCCCACGTGGAGGGCGACGAACTTCCCACCACTCGCTGGAACGCGGACAAAAGCCAGTTCGTCGTCGAGTGGAAGGACCAAAAGGACACGATCACCTTCACCCCTCACGAGGACAACCGCACCCGTCTGAGCATCCTCCGCGATGGCCGGGAATTGCTTAAACCGTAACGCGCTGGCCGCACTGAAAAAACCACAGGCTCCGTATGAAACCACGCGCCTTTTTCAGCCTTTCCCTGCTCGCCATCCCGCTTTCTCCCGCCGACCCCCGCGACGCCCGCCCCGACTTGATCTACGTGGTCGAGGCCAGCTCCGACCTGCTCAACTCGTCCGCCCTCGCCACCAACCCGGGCTCCGTCAGCACCGCCACCCCGGTCAGCGTAACCGACTCCGTCCCCCCTTCCCCGCGCCGCTTCCTGCGTCTGCGCGTAACCGGCAACTAGTTTAATTCTAAAGCTAGAACAACATCCCGAGCGCGGAACGTGATTTAATGAGTTACTGGTCTTTTCCGTCAAAGTCCCTTCTCCTCCGAGGCCAAAAAGACCGCGGCCTTGGCGGTTTTTTTCCGTATCCGTTTTCTTCGAGCTTCCTTCGGGCGAACCCCTCCCAACGCCTCCGCCCCCACCCAATGCACCTCCTTCGGCTCGCCTTGATTTCTCTGCTCCCCTTCGTCGGCCGCGCCGCCGATTACTACTTCGATGTCAACGGCGCCGCGCCGGGCTCCGGTCTGGTGAGCGGCGGCACCTATGACTCCACCGGGGCGAACTGGACCGGTAGCAATGTCGGCACCGCCAGCACCATCGATCTTCCGGGGCGGCAGGCCGCCGTTTTCGCCGCCGGCACCGATGGCTTCGGCCTCGCCTACACCGTCAGCGGCAGTCTCGGCCAGCTCTCCCAGGGCATCACGGTCGAAGAGGGCCAGGTCACCCTCAACGGCGGGGGCACGTTTTTCGCCAACCAGACGGTGACAACCCTGCCCGGCACCAGCCTCGCCATCACCGGCGCACAGTGGGATTTTTACGGGCGCACGGTCACCTTCGACCCTGCCGCCGACTCCCCGATCACCCTCAATACCGTATCCACCAACAGCGCACGCGGCGGCGGCGTGGTGAAAACCGGCCCCGGCCTGCTCACCGTCACCGGCAACGCTTCGGCCAACGGTTTTCACACCACCGTCAGCGCCGGCGAGCTCCGGATCCAAGCCGCCAACGCGCTTTATAGCACCATTTACTCCTCCCGAGTCTACCCCGTCACCGTGCAGTCCGGCGGCACCCTGTCCCTCGCCGGCAACCTTACCGTGGCCAACAATCCCCTCAGCCTCGCCGGCACGGGCGATCGCGGGCGCGGGGCCTTGCTGGCGGTTTCCGGCAGCTCCACCTGGTCGCAAACCGTCACCCTCACCGCCCACACCCGCATCGCCGCCGAGTCCGGGGCCTCGCTCACCTTCAATCCGGCCAGCGGCGACGCCGTCACCGGGGCCTTTGCCCTCACCCTCGGCGGCGCCGGGACCCTCACCGTGGCCAAACCGCTCACCGGCCTCACCGGGCTGGTCAAAACCGACTCCGGCACCGCCATCCTCGGCGCCGTGCACCCGTTCACCGGCCCGACCACCGTGAGCGGCGGGACGCTCCGCTTCAACGAAACCGGCGGAGTGCTGGGCAGCGTGGGCGGCCCCGTCCAGATCGACGCCACCCTCGAAGTGGTCAACGCCTCCACCCAGCCGTGGTCCGCCCCGCTGGCCGGCGGCTCCGCCGGTCGGTTCGTCAAACAGGGCGCCGGCCGGCTCAACCTCGCCGGCACCCACGCTTTCGGTGGTCTCGTCTCCGTCTCCAGCGGCCAGCTTGCCCTCGGGGCCGGGGCCGCGTTCACCGGTCCCCTGCGAATCGAGCTCGCCTCCGGCACCAGCTTGGATGTCTCCGCCGCCGCTGGCTTTACCCTCACGAGCGGTCAGACGCTCGCCGGCCTCGGCACCATCACCGGTCCGGTGTCCGTTGGCCAAGGTGCCCGCCTCAGTCCGGGCCTGCCCAACACCCCCGGCACCCTCACCTTCAGCTCGCCCCTCACGCTCGCTGGAGAAACCATCCTCGCCTTCGAAATCGCCG
>JAIXRU010000254.1 GCA_027485045.1 Opitutaceae bacterium
GACGATGGCGCGGTCGCCGGCGACGTTCGCGGCCATGTCGGCGATGATCGTAAACGTGGTTAGCACGTGAATACGCTTGGCGGTCGCCGATTCGGCGGAGTGCAAGGCGGTCGCGGACAACGCAAGGGCTAGGGCGAAACGGAGGGAGGCGACTAGGCTCATGGTGGAATTACCGATAATAAGTAAAGATGCCGATATTAGCGTCAACTAACATTAATAGTTTTATCAATATCCAGGTATTTAACATTTATACCTTGGAGGGGTTTTAGAATGGAAAAAATGGGTCACGGCGCACTTCTCGTTTGCGTTATTTGTAGTGTATTGTTTTAATCATTGGTAAGTTAACCTAAATACTAAACATGGCTCACATCTATAACGATATCACTGAGACGATTGGTAATACTCCCCTGGTGCGTTTGAACCGCACGGCGGCGGCCCACGGCGCCAAGGCGGACATCCTCCTGAAGCTCGAATTTTTCAACCCGCTCTCGAGCGTCAAAGACCGCATCGGCAACGCGATGATCGAAGAGGCGCTGAAGAGCGGACGCATTAACAAAGACACGATTTTGATCGAGCCCACCTCGGGCAATACGGGTATCGCCCTGGCCTTCGTGGCGGCGGCTAAAGGGCTTAAGCTGATCCTGACCATGCCGGAGACGATGTCGCTGGAGCGGCGTAAGTTGCTCAAGATCCTCGGTGCCAAGCTGGTGCTGACCGAAGGGGCCAAGGGCATGAAAGGCGCGATCGCCAAGGCCGAAGAGCTCAATGCCAAGATCGCCAACAGCGTGATCCTGCAGCAGTTTGCCAATCCCGATAATCCGGCGGTGCATCGCCGCACCACGGCGGAAGAGATCTGGCGCGATACCGACGGCAAGGTGGACATCTTGGTCTCAGGCGTGGGCACCGGCGGCACCATCACTGGCGTCGGCGAGGTGCTGAAAATTAAGAACCCCGCAGTGAAGATCGTGGCGATCGAGCCGGCGGGCTCGCCCGTGCTTTCGGGCGGTCAGCCCGGCCCGCACAAGTTGCAGGGTATCGGCGCGGGTTTCGTGCCCGGCGTGCTCAATACCAAGATCATCGACGAGATCATCCAGGTTAAGGAAGCGGATTCCGGCCCCATCTCCAAACAGGTGAGCACGCAGGACGGCATCCCCCTGGGTATTTCTTCGGGCGCGGCGGTGTGGGCGGCCCTGCAATTGGCCAAACGCGAGGAAAACGCGGGCAAGACCATCGTGGTCATCATCCCCTCCTGCGCCGAGCGTTACCTGTCGTCGTGGCTGTTTGCCGACGTCGAGGTGGAGAGCGACAACATCGATAGCTTGTTCTCGTAAGTCTTTCCCATTACGGGCACCGGTTTTGTATTTCTAAAGCTCCGATCATTCCTGATCGGGGCTTTTTCATTTTCAGGGACGAAGGAGGTTCGGAGCTCGGTTAAATGGATCCGGAAACGCACGAAAACGTCCGAGCCGTGCATTGCCAAACCTCCCGCCTAACACTCACCTTGACGCACCGTGGCCGTTAAAAAACCCAGTTCCATCGAACGCATGCTGGAGCGCGTGGAAACGCTCGACGCCAGCACCTTGGTCTCGCTTGCGCAGCGGCTCGGACGCGAACGCGGCTTGTTTGAGCGGGTGTTTAACATCTTGCAGGAAGGCATGCTGGTCGTGGGGGATGATGGTGAAATCGCCTACGCCAACGCGGCCGCGCATCGCATGCTCGGGCTTCGCCCCGACGAGGCCTCGCTGCCTACGCTCTGGCGGTTGGTGCCGGGTCTGCGCGCCTTGCTGGCGCCCGCCCTGGAGGGGGGCGGCGGACTCACCCGCGAGCTTGAGCTGAGTTATCCCGAGCCGCGCGCGGTCAGATTATACCTCGTGCCCTTCGCCAACCCCGGTGGCACCGTCGGCCCGGTGGCGGAGGCGCGGCGTTTCGCGGTCGTGTTGACCGATATCACCCGCGAAAAACTCGATACCGACCAGCGCATCGAGAGCGAGCGGGTGGCTTCCATCGTATTGCTCGCGGCTGGTGTCGCCCATGAACTGGGCAACCCGCTCAATTCACTCACCATCCACCTGCAAGTCGTGGAGCGGAAACTCCGGCGTTTGCGCGGAGTGGATAAAAAAGACGCCGAAGGTCTGGCCGAGTCCTTGCGGGTGTGCCGTGAGGAAGTCGCCCGGCTGGATGGCATTGTGGCGAATTTCCTCCAGGCGATCCGCCCACGTCCGGCGGATCTGGCCGATACGCGTTTGATCGATGTTTTGCGCGAGGTTCTGGCTTTTCAGGAACGCGAATTAGCCGACCGCGGAGTGCGGGTCGAAGTGGAGGCCACCACCGATGTGCCCGAAGTGCGCGCCGACCGCGACCAAGTAAAACAGGTGTTCTTTAATTTGATTAAGAACGCCGCCGAGGCCATGCCGCCCGGCGGGCGCTTGCGTATCCGGGCCAGGACCGACGAGGAGCATGTGTTACTCGCCTTTACGGATAGCGGCACCGGCATAAAACCGGAGGACTTGGCGCGGCTTTTCGAGCCCTACCACACGACCAAACCGGGCGGACACGGGCTGGGCATGCTGGTGGTGCAACGCATCATGCGCGCGCACGGCGGCCACATCGCGGTCGAAAGCACCCCCGGCGAGGGTACTACGGTAACCTTGCAGTTTCCGCTCAAACAACGCCGGGTGCGTCTGCTGCAGAGTTGAGAGCCGGCTAAAAGTTGAGAGCCTCCTCAGGCCCTGCCGCATTCGCACATCAACCCGGGTAAGCGAACGTGCACAGCGGGGTTCGTGCCTAAATGTCCCACTCCGGCTTGACCCAAAGCCTGCGGGCGTCGTGATTCCCCGGCATGTTGCCCAGCGTATTGATCGTTGACGATGAGAAGCACACCCGGGAAGGACTGCGCCAAGCCCTGGAGGACGATTACGATGTATCGCTGGCGGCGAATGCCGACGAGGCGTTTAATCTGCTCGAAGCCGAGACCTTTGATGCGGTGCTCACTGATTTGCGCATGCCGGGCAAGTCCGGCCTGAAGGTCATCGACCGCGCGCTGGCACTGCCCAACCGGCCCGCCGTTATCATGATGACGGCCTACGGCAGCGTGGACTCGGCGGTGGATGCGATGAAACGCGGCGCGGTGGATTTTTTAACCAAGCCGGTGAATCTCGAACGGCTCGAAGTCCTGCTGCAGCGCGCGCTCAAAACCAAGACCTTGGAAGTGGAGGTCAACCAACTGCATGAAAGGCTGGACGAGAAATTCAGCATACAGGGCATCATCGGGCATTCGGTTCCGCTCACGGACTTGATCGACAAGGTCCGCCTGGTCGCACCCTCGCGCGCGACGATCCTGATCGAGGGCGAGAGCGGCACAGGCAAGGAATTGATCGCCCAGGCGCTGCATCAGTCCGGGGCGCGTTCGCGCGGACCCTTCGTGGCGGTGCACTGCGCGGCCCTCTCGGAAAACTTGCTGGAAAGCGAACTCTTCGGCCATGAACGCGGGGCCTTCACCGGGGCGGTGGAGCGGCGCACCGGCAGATTCGAATCGGCCGATGGCGGCACCTTGTTTCTGGATGAAATCGGGGAGATCACCGCCAGCACGCAGGTGAAGTTGTTGCGCTTTCTGGAGACGCGCATGATCGAGCGGGTGGGGGGCTCGAAACCCATCCAGCTCGATGTGCGCCTGGTCGCCGCCACCAATCGAAATCTGGAACGCATGGTGGCGGAAGGTAAATTCCGCGAAGACCTGTTTTTCCGCCTGAATGTCGTGCGCCTGCTGATGCCAACCCTGCGTGACCGGGCCGACGATATACCGCTGCTGCTGGCGCATTACCTGAAGTTTTTCGCCAAGGAAAACGGCACTCCCCCGCCCAACCTCGAAGCCGGCGCGCTGCGCACCCTCTGCGCCTACCGCTGGCCGGGCAATATCCGCGAGCTGAGGAATTTTTGTGAAAACGCGGTGGTCATGCACCGGGGCGGACGAGTTACCGAATACGACCTCGACCCGCGTTACCGCGCCATCGGCACCTTGGTCGGAGAAGGCGGGCGGGCAGGGGAGGGCGGCAATTCGGGCGGAGGCGCCACTTTCTCGCCGGGCGGACCGCTGCTTGCCCTGCCGGGGCCGCCCGGGGCATCGCTCTCTGTGGAGGAAAACGAAAAACGTCTGCTGCGCGAGGCGCTTCACAAAACCCGCGGCAACCGCACCAAGGCCGCGCAATTGATGGGCCTGAGCCGCCGCACCCTGCACCGTAAACTCGCCCAATGGCCGGAACTGGACACCGTAGACTAGCCCGTCCTTGGTGAATACCCGGTCGATGCCGCAGATCCCTTCGCATCCGATCACTTCTCAATTTTTAACTTATCCCCCAATGTTCAAACCCTGGTTTTTCTCCCTTGGCCTGCTCTCGCTTCTCCTAGCCAATCACGTAGGTGCCGCTCCGATACGCGTGGCGGGTTCCGATTTGTTTGCCGCCGCGCTCGAGCCTGAGTTGCAGCGCTTCGCCAAATCTAGCGAAGTGGAATTGACGGTAGCCTTGCAAGGCAGCCGCGTCGGGCTGGAGGCGCTGGAGAAAGGCGGCGCGGACCTGGCATTGCTGGTGATAGGCGGGGATGAACCCAAGCCCGGCGTGACCTTGCAGGCGGTGACGGTCGGCTACCTGACCTCGGTGTTTTTGGTGCCCTCGGCCGTGGACCTTACGCAGGTCAGCTTCAACCAGCTCGGAGGCGTCTTTGGCAGCAGCGAATCGTTGACCCTCAAGCGCTGGAGCGAACTCGGTGTGTCCGGTGCCTACGCCGCGCGCGTGATCACCCCGCTGGTCGCGCGCCGGGATGCCTTGGCCTACGATCTGTTTCGGTACACCGCGCTAAAAACTCCTGAATACAAGACGACGGTGGTCACGGTGGAAGATGCCGCCACGCTCTATGGCCGCCTGGCGGGGCTGGATGAGGGCGGACTGGCCCTGGTCTCGACTCCTCCGGCGGCGAACCTGCCCTTGAAGGTTTTGCTGGTGGCCAAAGGGGACCGCGACGTTGCTTACGGACCCACGGCGGAAAACCTTCACTCCGGGGATTATCCGCTGCGCCTGCCGGTGCAGATGGTTTTTCGCAAAAGCGACGCCAAGCGCCTGAATGGCGTGATGCGGATGCTGCTGGCGGATGAGACGGCCCCGGCGCTCTTGAAGGCCGGCATCATACCCTTGCCGGTGCAGGCGAGGAACCAGGTGGTGTTCGAGTTGGAGAACCTTTAAAGATTTTTCGTTTAATTGAAAGAAACCTATTGACCGTAGCGCCACACCCCCTTTTCTCCGCATCTCTCACGCAGGCGTAGCTCAGTTGGTAGAGCACCACCTTGCCAAGGTGGACGTCGAGAGTTCGAGTCTCTTCGCCTGCTCCATTTTGATAGAAGGTCCCCTAGCTCAAAAGCTACGGGACCTTTTCTTTTCCGGGTGCCTGCATAAGTGAGCGCAGTCCGCCGATCAACGCCGATGATTCGTCAAAGTTTTGGCGGCTTTCGTTTTGATACACAAGCAGCACACGCGAGACGCATTTGCGCCCGTATTTGGACCAGTTTAACGCAGATATCTCCGGGCTGAACCGAATTTTAAGAAATCAAATCCGGCGGGACGTTGGCCAACGCTTCCTCGATGGTAGTGAGGCCCATTTTAACCTTCAGCATCGAGTCCTGGTGCAGGGTCTTCATGCCGTCCTTCATCGCGATGCGTTTCAGCTCGGCGACCTCCGCCTCTTTGTTGATCGCCGCAGTCAGATCCTCGGAATTGGTCATTAACTCGTGTATACCCACGCGGCCTTTGTAACCGAGGCCGTTGCAGGTCGGGCAGCCTTGAGGGTTGGCCTTGAAAATCGGCCCGCTCCAGCCGATTGCCTTTTCGAGCAGGGCTTTTTCCCGGCCGACCGGCTCGTAGGACTGCTTGCAGCTCTTGCAAACGCGCCGCAGCAGACGCTGGGCGCAGACGCAGACGAGACAGGCGGATATGTTAAATGCTTCCACACCCATTTCCCCGATGCGGGCGACGGTGCTGGGCGCATCATTGGTGTGCAGGGTGGAGACGAGCAAGTGACCGGTGAGCGCGGCTTCGACCGCGATTTGCGCAGTCTCTTCGTCGCGAATTTCACCCACCAGGATGATGTCCGGGTCCATACGCAAATAACAACGCAGGGCGCGGGCGAAAGTCAGGCCGATGGCCCGGCTCATCTGCATCTGGTTCAGGCCGGGCAGGGTGTACTCGATAGGGTCTTCGGCGGTCTGGATGTTGACGTCGGGGGTGTTTACCTCCGCGAGCGCGGAGTAGAGCGTCATCGACTTGCCCGAGCCGGTCGGACCGCAGTGCAGGATCATGCCGTAGGGCTGGCGGATACACTCGCGATACTTGGCCAGATTTTCGTCCGAAAAACCCAGTGCGGTAAGCGGCAAGGTGGATTTCTGTTTGTCGAGAATACGCATGACCACCTTCTCGCCGTGGTTCATCGGCCCGGTGGCGACGCGCAGATCGATATCGATGTTCTTTTTGGTGTATTTTTTGAATACGATACGGCCGTCCTGAGGCAGGCGTCGCTCGGAGATGTCTAGGTTGCACATGATCTTGAGGCGGGAGATCAACGCGCCGGTGACTTGCTTGGGCAGACGCAGCTTTTCCTGGCAAAGACCGTCAATGCGGTAACGGATCACGAGATCCTTTTCCATCGGCTCGATGTGGATGTCGGAGGCGCCCGAGATATAGGCGTCCTCGATGATGCGGTTGGCGAGTTGGATGACCGGGGCGGACTCCTCGCTTTCCAAATCCTGGGCCTTTAGTTCGCCACTTCCCCCATCGGCGGCGTAAACCGTGCTGATCGCCTCTGTGACGGAGCCGAGATCCACCTCACCATCGCCGGAGCCTTTGGATTCCTTGAAGTATTTCTTTATCAGGGTGTCGATAAAGGTGGCTGGCACGACACTGATCTCATCGATCACGAGTTCGGTCGCCTGTTGAAAGGCTTCGCGTTTGGCCAAATCCAGAGGGTTGCTCATCAGCACCGCCACGCTGTGTTTGTCTATGCGCCGGTAGGGGAAAATCCCTTCGCGACGGATAAGAGCGTCACCGACGATTTCGATTAATTTATCATCAACTTCCCCCAGTTGTTCTACAGAAGTTACCAAGGGATGATCAGTCAGGCGGGCGATAAATTTGGCAGTGTCATCCGGTCCGAGCTGAAATTTCGGATCCATCATGCGATGCAAAAGCGCAGCCGAATACTCCGCGACCTCTTGGAGGAGGGTAAGATCACCCGGGGTAAATTCACCCTTGGTGCCGGCCGTGAGCTCTTTGTTAAGCACTTGGATGGCACCGATCACAGTGGTGGACTTTAGCGGCACGGTGAGCATCGAACGCACCTCAAAACCCGTGGTATTGGACAACGAGTTCATGAATGGCGCCTGCGTATCGCTGTTTCTAAAAAATGCCGCTTCGCCAGTCGAAATCACTTTACCCACCACGCCACGATCCAAGGGGAGCTTTAATTGCAGCAATTTTTCTGCGGTGCTTTTGAATTTAGCCTCGGCCTCTTTGTCCGTGCCCCAGAGGGTAGGGGAGTAGTAGATGTGCTTGAAGACGATCTCGTTGCCCTCGACTACGTAGAGCGTCATGGACTGGGCTTTGAGCGCTTCGACCACTTTGGAAGACGTGAGCTCGATCACCGACGCCAAGTCTTCGCGGCTCGGCTGCGGCTTGGAAATGACCTTGATTAGCAGGGAGCGACGGAGGGTATTGACGATAGCAGGCGTGGCCATGGACGAAAAGGGGAGGGGAGGGCGTGAAAAATTACTAAACCGGAGGTTGCTCCCCCGCGCGCAAGCAGCAACGACAAAGCCTATGCGAGCTATTTGGGCCAGCATAAGTCAGCTCTGGACGGCCCGTCGAACGCCGGAACGCGCCCGCATAGGCAGTGCGGGCGAGCGCGCCGCCGAGGCGCATTTACACGCCGCCGGCCTCCGTGTGCTGGCGCGCAACTGGCGAAATCCCGCCGATACCCGCGAGGAGCTCGATCTGGTGTGCCAGGACGGGGAAGTGCTGGTCTTCGTCGAGGTCAAAACCCGCGCCGCCTCCGCACGGGTAAGCGGTTACCACGCGGTAAATGCCCGTAAGAAAAAGGTGCTGCTGCGGGTTTGCCGGGCCTATCTGGCGCGGTTGCGACCGCCGGCCAAGGCCTACCGGTTCGATATCGTAGAGGTGGCTCATGATGCAGGCCGTGAGAGTGCCGCCGCCTTGGAATCGATGGCGCTGGAACCGCACCTGGCCTCGAAGGCTAAAGATGGCTCGCTGGTGTGGCACTACCGGGATGTGCCTTTGTTTCCAAATCGAGCGAATCACCGGCACGAATGACCGGCATTGATCGGTTTGATGCTGAGAATTCACCGCATTAGCCTTGCCCGCGCCGGTTGCGCTGCGCCTAGTTCCGTCCTCTTTAACGCCATGTCTGAAGCGCCCCGTCATCCCTTCCTCCAAGGTCTCAGCAAACACCGCGGCACACCGCCCACGGTGATCGTTATCTTTGGAGCCTCCGGCGATCTTACCGCCCGCAAACTCATCCCGGCGATCTACAATCTCGCTTTCGACCACCTGCTGCCGGCCGACTTCTTCCTCGTCGGCTACGGGCGCAAGGCCATCCCGGACGAGGAGTTTCGCGATATCGCCGCCGGCGCCATCAAGGAGTTTTCCCGTCGCGAGCTAAACCCCGACGTCTGGAGCCATGTCGCCTCCAACACCAGCTACGTGGCCGGTGGTTACGATGACATCCAGGCTTTTGAGCGGCTCGCCGCCCATATCCAGGCTCTGGAAAGCAAGCTCGGACGCGAAGTGCAGGTGTTGTTTTACGTTTCCACGCCGCCCTCGGTTTTTGCTCCGATCCTGCGTAATCTGGGCGCAGCCGGTCTGGCCGCCCGCTATCTCGGCACGCCTCTGCACACCAAGGTCATCATCGAAAAACCCTTCGGCAAAGACCTCGAGTCCGCCGTCGCACTCAACGGTGTTATCCGCGAGGTGCTGGAGGAGCACCAAGTCTACCGCATCGACCACTACCTCGGCAAAGAGACGGTGCAAGACTTGTTGGTTCAACGTTTCTCCAACTCGATTTTCGAGCCCCTCTGGAATCGTAACTACATCGACCACGTGCAGATCACCGTCTCCGAGGAGGTCGGCGTCGGCACGCGCGGCGGTTACTACGAGCAGAGCGGCGCGCTGCGCGACATGATCCAAAACCACACCATGCAACTCGTCGCGCTCACCGCGATGGAGCCTCCGGTGTCACTCGATGCCGAAGCGGTGCGCAACGAAAAGGTAAAAGTCCTCAAAGCCATCCAGCCGCTCAATCTCGGGCCTGGCGGCGATGTAGCGCGCGCCCAATACGCGGCCGGAATGATCGGTGGCAAACCCGCCAAGGGCTATCTCGAAGAGCAGGATATCAACCCGCAATCTGCCACCGAAACCTACGCTGCGGTGCGGCTCTCCATCAACAACTGGCGCTGGCAGGGCGTACCCTTCTATCTGCGCTCCGGCAAACGCATGGCCCGCCGCGTCACCGAAATCGCAGTACAATTCAAGCGTCCGCCGGGCACGCTTTTCGCCGGCAGCAATCGCTTCGACCTCGCGCCCAACACCCTCGCCTTCCAGATCCAGCCCGACGAGGGACTCTCCCTTATCCTCAACGGCAAGGTGCCCGGTCTCGAAACCCGCACGCAACCGGTTAAGATGAACTTCCGCTACTCGACGACCTATGGTTCCAACACGCCCGAAGCCTACGAGCGTCTGGTGCTCGATGCGATGATCGGCGACGGAACCCTCTTCATCCGGGGCGACGAAGCCGAGACTTCCTGGCAACTCTACACCCCGGTGCTCAAGGCTTGGGCCGCCGCTGGTCGCGAAGGCATGGACAGCTACACCGCCGGCGGCTGGGGCCCGGCCAATGCCGACGCGCTGCTCTCCAAAAACAGCCATATCTGGCGTCAGCCTTAATCCGCTTTTCCCGCGATGTTATCGATTTTTGACGCATTGCCCGGGCTTGATACCCCGGTCGGAGCCATCTCCAAGAATCTGGCGCGCTTGTGGACGACGGACGAGCGTCCCGCCCTCCTGCCTGGCGAGGACTCGAAGGCGACGCAGGTAAACTTTGTCCTCCACTTCGGCATCCATACGACCCCGGAGGATGCGCTGGCCCAGTTTCAGACCGCCACCCGCTTTTCCCAACGTTACCCGTGTCGCGTCGTAGTGCTCTGCCCGACGCGCGATGAGAGCAATCAAGCCGCAGAGTTGCGGGCCAAAATCTACGGAGAATGCCACCCTGGCAAAACCCGAGGTGACTTGCGCTGCTGCGAGTTTGTGATGCTCAGTTATCCCACGGCGGCGCGCGTGTTTTTGGAGAATCAGGTCTCCATCTGTCTTTCGACCGATCTGCCGCTCTACTACTGGGCGCATAACTTTTCCTCCTCGGCCAAACTCGGTGCCTACCAGTATTTGCTCGGCCGGGCCAAACGAGTGCTTATCGACCGTTCGTGCGTGCCGGCGAATGAATGCGGCGAACTCACCTGGCCGCACCCCGAGGCGGTGCGCGATCTGGTCATTGCCCGCCTCCTGCCGGTGCGCCAGACCATCGGACAGTATCTCAGCGCCTACCCCGCATCCGCCCTGGCGGAGGATTTGACCGGGGTAACCGTGCGACATGGCGCGACCCGACGCGCCGAGGCCGTCGTATTGGCCAAATGGACACGCGAGCGCCTGATCGCCTGCGGTGCCGAGGCCGGTCTTACCCCGCTGGTCGAGCCCGCCGCCGCCGATACCCCGTCCGATGCGGTGGAAATCGAATTCAGTTACAACAACGGCAACCATTTCCGTTTTCTCGGTGATTTCGAGCGGGGCTGCGCGCAGATCGCCAGCACGATGCGCGGCTCGAAGACCGAACTCGCCACCGCCATCGCGCTGCTCAGCCCCGAGGCCGCGCTGGCCGAGGCGATGTTTTTCTGAGGATGTTACTCGTTTCGAAGCTCCGGGTTGAGCAACTTGACTAAAACCCTCTTCCCTTGTTACTTTTTCTCATGAAATACAGCGTTACCTTGGTGGAGTCTGCTGAGGGCTGGGCGGTCTGGTGCGACACGCTCCCCGGCTGCTGTTCTCAAGGTGAAACGCGCGATGAAGCCTTAGCCAACATCCGCGAGGCCATTACTGAGTACCTCGCCGCCAAAGCGAGCGAACTCACCGGGGCTGATGGCATCCGCTCTGTGCAACACGAAGAGGTTCTGGTTTAATCCAGTTCCACGCCCAAGCTACCCGGTATCGGCCAACGCGATGCCGTGCGCGTATTAGAAAAATGCGGTTTCCGCATCATCCGTCAGGGCAAACACCTAACCCTCTCCAACGGCACCATCATGGTGCAGGTGCCGCGCCACACCTCGATCAACGCTTTCACCATGGGCCATATTGCTCAGACTGCCGGACTTACCCCCGAGCGTTTCCGCGAGTTGCTCTGAGAGAGCGCGCAGGCAGCGTCAACTCAACCTCGACAGGCGCGGCGTTTTTGCCGCGCCGCCAAAACCAGACTGGATAAGACGAGGGAGGCCCGCTTGGCTGACACGCATGAGCCAGGCCCTAGACGAATTGCGCCAGACCATTGCCCGCCTGCGGGCTCCCGACGGCTGCCCGTGGGACATTGAGCAGACTCACCAGTCCCTTGTGCGCTGCCTGATCGATGAGGTGTGCGAACTGATCGACACGATCGACCGCGAGGACTACCCGCACATGCGCGAGGA
>JAIXRU010000234.1 GCA_027485045.1 Opitutaceae bacterium
AGAGGGTCTGCACCAATCCGTCGTGCAGGTCGCGCCCCAAGGTGATTTGCGCCTGCAAGGTTTGGTTGGCTAACACTTGCTGCAGGTGGAGGTCTTGCTCCGCGCGGTGCCGCGTCTCGCGTTCGATATCGAGCTCGGCCCTTTGGGCGAGATTGGCGCGGGCTAGATTTTCCCACGCTTTAATTTCCGTGTGAGCTTTTCTCGGGCCAGCGTTTTCCGTTGCAGGCGCTGCGGTGCTCCGAGCGGGGATGAGCGCGATTAAAACCATGCCGATTAGCGCCAGGCCTCCGCCGAGCAGAAAAGTCTGCTGGCTGCGGGTGTGATGCTCACGTAGCAGACGGCGAATCTCGTCCAGCGAAAGCGGCGGTGCCTCATCCGCGAAGCGTTTTTCGAGGGCAGCCTCGCGATGACGCTCTTGTAGAAGCAACACGCCCGTGCCTACGGCCAGCCCGCTTAGGACCAAAATGAAAACGACGAGGCGAAGCAAAGAGCCCATGCGGCGGTGTTATGGGCGGAGCCTGCACGTTGCGCGATCAACGTCAAAACCTTCGACAAGTGGCTAAACCGGGTTTTGTTTCCTGAGTTCTGCGCATGAAAACCTTCTATATCACGACCGCGATCGACTACGTGAACGGTTCGCCTCATCTGGGCCACGCCTACGAAAAGGTGCTGACCGACGTAATCGCGAGATTTCGTCGCCAGATGGGAGATACGGTTTACTTCCTGACCGGAGTTGATGAACACGGACAAAAAGTTCAGCAAAGCGCGAAAAAGCGCGGCGTAGCTCCCCAGGCTTTTTGTGACGAGGTGAGCCATGAGTTCCGCGCTATGTGCGCCAAACTCAACATCTCGAACGATGATTTTATTCGCACCACCGAGCCGCGCCACAAGACCGTGGTCTCCCGTCTGCTGCAGCAGCTCTTCAACCAGGGCGAGATCTACAAGGCGGAATACCAGGGTTTTTATTCCACCCGTCAGGAGCAGTTTTTGCAGGAAAAAGACCGTCAACCCGACGGCTCTTGGCCGGAGATTTTTGGCGAAGTCACCCAGATCACCGAGTCGAACTACTTTTTTAAACTCGCCAAGTATCAGGACTGGCTGATCCAGCATTTGAAGGAGAACGAGAACTTCATTTTTCCGCGCTACCGGCAGAAACAGGTGATCGAGTTTCTCTCCGAGCCGCTCAACGATCTCTGCATTTCCCGTCCCCGTGAACGTCTCGAATGGGGCATCGAGCTGCCCTTCGATTCCGGCTACGTGACCTACGTGTGGTTCGACGCCTTGGTGAATTACTACTCCGCCGTCGAGGACAAGCCGGGCCTCTGGCCGGCGGATTTCCACGTGATCGGCAAAGACATTCTCGTGCCGCCCCACGCGGTGTATTGGCCCATCATGCTCAAGGCGCTCGGACTGCCCACGCCCAAGAGCATTCTTGCCCACGGCTGGTGGTCGATTAACGGCACCAAAATGTCCAAGAGCACGGGCAACTTTGTGGAGCCGATGGCCTTTGCCGACCAATACGGGGTGGACGCGCTGCGCTTCTTTATGATCCGCGAAATGAGCGTCGGCCAAGACAGCGACTTTTCGCTCAACCAATTTCTTTCCCGCTATAACAGCGAACTGGCCAACAATCTGGGCAACCTCGTCAACCGCACCCTGAACATGACCAATCGCTTCGCGGGCGGCGTGGTTCCCGCACCCGAAGAGTCGGCGCTCAACTTCGAACCCGAACGCGAGCTACGCGCGCTCTGGGAAAAAACCCGCGACGAGTTCATCACTCTGTGTGAAGGTTTCCAATTCCACATCGCGCTGGAGCGGGCCTTCGCTTTCGTGACCGCGACCAATCGCTACGTCGAGCAACGCGCGCCCTGGAAGCTCGGGAAATCCACCGAGCCTGCCGACCAGGCTTTATTGCGCACCTCACTCGCCACCATGGCCGAGGCCCTTCGTCTCGGCGCCAGCCTTTTACCCGCCGTCATGCCCGACACCACGGATAAAATCTACGGTGTGCTTGGCTACAGCCCAACCGGTAGCTGGCGTGATAGTCTGGTCTGGGGTGAGCGCTTGACTGGCGCCAAGGTGGCCGAGACCGCCATCCTGTTCCCTCGTCCTCAAGCTCCGGATACCGTTGTGGCCAAGCCCTGAGACTTGGCCCCGCGATGACGATCCTGCCGATCAAGCCAGCCGAAGACGCCTCGCCTGAGGCGCTTCGTTCGTTTCTGGCCATCTGCCAGGCCAGGGCCGCCGCCGCCGGCGCGCCGGTTTTGGCCAGTATTTCCTTGGTCGTGCCTGCGCTTGATCCGCTCGCGGTTCTGGAGGCGATTTTTGATCCCGCGCAGCCGCATTTCTACGCCGAGCATCCCTCCGCCGGCAGTGCCTTGGCCGGGGCCGAAGTCGCGCTGAGTCTCGATGCCAGCGGGCCGGACCGCTTCGCCGCCGTGCAGCGTTTCATCGACGCGACCCTGGCGCGGACCATCGCGGTCGGAGATGTGCAGGCCCCTTTTGGCGGCCCGCATTTTTTTGCCACCTTTGCTTTTCATAACGAGGTTGAGGCGGGCGAAGCATTTCCCGCCGCCCGCATTTTCGTCCCGCGCTGGCAAGTGGCCCGTGCCGGAGAAGTCACTACCGCCGTGGCAAATCTTGTGGTCGAGGCGGAGAGCGATCTCGACGCCTTGGCCCAACGGGTTTGGCGCGCGCATGGACGCTTCGCTCGGTTTGAACCCGTCGAGCAGAATACCGCCAGTGCTCCTGGAGCCGCCCCGCTGCTCTTCACCCAAGCCGAGGCGGGCGACTATCCCGCGGCGGTGACGCGAGCCCTGAAATTCATTGAGGCCGGTGAGTTTCAGAAAATCGTCCTGGCCCGCGCCCTGGATTTGCAGGCGAACCAGGCACTGGACCCGCTCACTGTCCTGAACGGTCTGCGTCAGCGGTTTCCTGACTGTTACGCGTTCTCGGCCGCCAACGGTAAAGGGCAGAGCTTTATCGGCGCGTCTCCCGAGCGGCTCGTGCGTGTCAGCCAGGGACGGGTTGAGACCGAGGCGCTGGCCGGTTCCGCGCGCCGCGGTGCGGGCGCGAACGAGGACGCCGCCCTCGCAGCCGCCCTTTTGCGCAGCGAAAAGGACCAGCGCGAACATCGTCACGTGATCGAGTCGATTCATCGTCGGGTGCTTCCGCTCGGGCTTGAGCTGAGTTATCCCGCCCTGCCTGCGATTCGCAAACTGGCCAATGTGCAACACCTTCACACCCCCATGCAGGGCCTTTTGCCCGCTGGAGTACGTCTGCTGGATCTTCTGGCCGTGCTGCATCCGACCCCGGCGGTCGGCGGTACTCCCCGCGAAGCGGCGGTGGCGCGTATCCGGGAATTGGAGGGCTTCCCGCGCGGACTCTACGCCGGTGCTCTGGGCTGGCTGAATGCGCGCGGTGGAGGCGAGTTCCTGGTCGGGCTGCGTTCGGCCTTGGTCGAAGGCCAGCACGCCCGTGTTTATGCCGGAGCGGGTATCGTGGAGGGCTCGGAACCGCTGCGGGAATGGGCGGAAACCGAATTAAAATTCCAAGCCTTGCTCGCGGCTTTGCGTGGTTAGGCTTTGGTTCAGCGTGATGAATCTCGATTTTCGCACCACCAACACCCTTTGGTGCTCGATTGCGGCGGAGACGCTGTGGCGCGCGGGTGTGCGGCACGCGATCATCTCTCCGGGCTCGCGCAACACGCCTTTGACCCTGGCCCTGGTCTCGCATCCGGGTATCGCTACCACTCCCGTGCTTGATGAACGCTCGGCGGCGTTTTTCGGTCTGGGTATCGCCAAACGCACCCGGACGCCGGTGGTCTTGCTCTGCACCAGCGGGTCGGCGGGCGCACACTATCTTCCGGCGATCATCGAGGCTCGCGAGAGTGGCACGCCCTTGCTCGCGATCACGGCGGATCGCCCGCCCGAGCTGCGCGACTGCGCCTCCGGCCAAACCATCGACCAACAAAAACTCTTCGGGTCCTTCGTTGGTTTTTATCATGAGCTGGCGGTGCCGGAGGCGAAAGTGGAGCTTCTGCGTTACCTGCGTCAGACCCTACGCCACGCGGTGCTTCGGGCGCTCGCGGATGGCCCGGTTCATCTGAATACACCCTTTCGCGATCCCTTGGCCCCTATCCCTGATGATTCCGCCGCACCCTTGGCGAGCGCGGTGGATTGGTCGGCTTTTTTCGATGTGCCCAGTGTGCCTCCTGCGGAAACGTGCCGCACCTACACGTTACCGGCCGAGTTTCTGAAACAACGTGGCATCATCATTGCAGGCGCTGGCTGGGATGACGGCACCGGGGCGCGCGCCTTTGGCGAGGCTCTCGGCTGGCCGGTGCTGGCGGACGCGCTTTCTGGCGCCCGGTTCGGAGCGGGTGAAGGCGAAACCATCATCGCCGCTTACGACGCAATCCTGCGCAATACTCACGCCGCCTCCGTTCTGCGACCTGAAGCCATCGTGGTCTTGGGTGAATTGCCGACTAGCAAAGTTCTGCGCGCTTGGCTGGTCGCGGTCGACGCACCGACCTTGCACTTTAGCCAGCTCCCCGGCAACCGCGACGGGGTGCACGGCCGTTCACAGGCGCTGCACGGCACTCCGGCCTCGGTTAAAGCACCCACGGGGCCAGGTTGCGATTCCATCTCGGACTGGAAACACCTTTGGCAACGCGCCGAGTCCGCCGCCCAAGCGGTGCTCGGGGAGGTGGAGCACGCCGAGCCGAAGTTTGAGGGGGCATTTACTCGCGCCCTTTCCCGAATGTTGGTCAAAGGGCAGACGCTTTTTGTCTCCAGCAGCATGCCGGTGCGCGATCTGGAGTATTTTACGCCGGTCCTAGCCGACGCGCCACGCGTTTTCGCCAATCGCGGCGCCAATGGCATCGACGGCATTCTATCCACCGCCCTGGGCGTGGCCCACGGGGGCGAGCCGGTGGTTTTTCTGACGGGCGATCTTGCCCTGCTTCATGACACGAATGGTTTCCTGACGGCTTCGCGCCTCTCTGGTTCTCTTACCATTGTGCTGATTAACAATGCTGGCGGTGGCATTTTCGGCCACCTGCCTATCGCCCAGTTTAATCCTCCGTTTGAAACCTATTGGGCCACTCCGCAAAGCGTGGACTTTGCCCGGTTGGTCGCCGCTTACGGCATCGCTCATGAACGGGTAACTCACCCGGAGGAGCTTAGCGCTCGTTTGCGCGCTCAAGTGGGCGAACCCGGAGTGCGCGTGATCGAAGTTTGCACTGATCGCACCCACGATGTCGCCGTGCGCAAAAAGCTCTTTGCTGCGGCCGCCGAGGCGGCGGGGCGCAGTTTAGGTTGAGCGAAGGCCAACCCGGCTATCCAGGCCGCAGCGGTCGTGAGCACCGCGACCAGCCACAGCCGTGTCATGCCTTCGAGCGTGCCACTTTGAGTATCCCGAAACACCAGCAATCCCGCAACGCAGGCCCCCAATCCTGAGCCCAAATGGTGGGCCAGGTGGGTATTGGTCTGATGGATCGGCAGCGCTGCGTTAGCCAGTTTCGCATGCACCAAGCCGCCCAAGGCCAGGTAGCGGGCGGATTGCGTCGCCAAAAACATCGCCACCAGTCCGACCGCCAGCTCGGCCGGTATGGGGCCGCGCATGGCCAGCAAACCGGTGATACTGAGCAGGGATAGTGCGAGACTGCATCCCCACACCGTTGACGGCGACACCCGCGCACCAAGCCAGCGTATCGAGGGGGGCATGGCCAGGCCCGCACCGGCACCCGCCAGGAGGGCGGCGGATATGTGGTATTCCGTGTGGCCCGCGTTAAAAACCAGGAAGCCCGACAAGACGGTGAGGTAGGAAGCGCTGACCAACGAGAGCGCCGCCGTGGTAAAGAGTGCCCCGGGTAAGGGCTCTATGGAGTCGGCCGGTTCTGGTTTTCGAGGCTCTGTTGCCGATCCTTTTCGGCTTAGCCCTACGACGAGAAATCCCAATCCCACCAACGCAAACCCGACGCGCCAATCCAGCCAGGTAGCGGCTAAGATACCGATTGGCATGCCGAACGCCACGACCCGCGACGCGACCCGGGAGGCGTGCCGCGCCTCCGCCCCCGTGATCAGACGATGGATACAGATAAAGCTCGCGCCCGCCGCCAGCCCTGCCACCACGCGCCCGACTAGAAACGAACCATAGCCGGTGGAAAAAGCGGTCGGTAGCGCGGCCAAACCGGCCAGCAAAGCAAGGTGGCGAAAGGACGCGATTTGCCACCCCAGACGCCTTGCAAGCAATCCGCCGATCACCGCCGCGAACGGATACGCCGCCACCGATTCGGCGATGCCCGCCACTCCGGGATGCCAGAGGCGGTTTTGTTGCGGCCCCAGCGGAAACACCAGCAAGAGCGTTACCCCGTGCAAGCCGAGCAGCCATGCATACCGCCAATCGTAACCCGGCTCTGGAGTGCGTGCGTTTTCCACAAATAAAACGAAAGCAGGAAAAGAACCTTATCCGGGAGAACGGGGAAAAAACTCAGAGCTGCACCGGCAGACCGATTTCAATGATCTGGGAAGGGGACAGCCGGTAGTAATCCTTCACCGGCGAAGCGTTGCGGCTGAGAAAGGCATACAGTTGTTTTTGCCATTCAAACATACTCGCCGAGCCGCCGGTGATGATCATCTCGCGATTGAAGTAGAACGTGGTGGACGCGATGTTGAGCGCCACACCCTGACAGCGTATGCGTTCGAGCAGATGGGTCACATCGGGTGATTCCATGTAGCCGTAGCGCCCCACGGCCCGCCAGACCCCTTCGCCCATGTGTTCCAATGTCATGCGGTCCTCGTCCGGCACCGAAGGCACCTCCTCGGTCAAAATGGTCAGCAGCACCGTGGTTTGTTGCAGGCATTTGTTGGCCTTCAGGTGATGGAGTAGGGCGAGCGGAGTGCCCCGGGGCGTGGCTACCATAAACACCGCGCTGCCTTGCACCCGAACGATGTTTTTGCTGCGCGCGATACTGGATAGCTCCAGCTCTGCCACCGCAGTGCCGTAGACCTTTTCCTGGATCTCGTTTCGACCGCTTTTCCAGGCGTGCATGATCGCGACCAGGAAGAGCGCGACCACGATGGGCAGCCAGCCCCCATCGGCGAATTTGTGAAGGTTCGCCCCGAAGAAAATCAGGTCAAAAACCATAAACACCGCGCATAGCGCCCCGGCTTGCCACCAGCGCCATTTCCACCGGCCACGCATAACCAAAAATAAGGCGAAGGTCGTGACCGCCATGGTGCCCGTCACCGCGATGCCGTAGGCGGCGGCGAGAGCGGTGGAGGAGCCGAATTGCACGACGACCGCGATAGAACCTGCCGCGAGCATAAAATTGATCAGCGGCACGTAAATTTGCCCCTCTTGATCGGCATTGGTATGAAGGACTTTTAAGCGCGGGAAATAACCCAACTGCACCGCCTGTCGGGTAAGCGAAAAGGTGCCGGTGATTAAAGCCTGGCTCGCGATAATCGCCGCCAAAATAGAGAGCACCACGAGCCCGAAACGCAGCGGGCCCTCTGGGGCGAGAGCGAAGAAAATATTGTTGGCCGATTCAGGGTGTTTAATCGCGTAGGCACCCTGTCCGAAATAATTCAGAAGCAATCCCGGACAGACGACGAAATGCCAGGCCCGGGCGATCGCCGGGCGCCCGAAATGCCCCATGTCCGCGTAGAGGGCTTCGGCTCCGGTGATGGTCAAAACTACGCTGCCCAGCACAGCAGCGGCGTGTGCCGGATGATTCATCAACAGCCGTATGCCATGCAGGGGATTTAGCGCATGAAAAACCTCGGGCGCAGTGCCGATGTGCATCAAACCCAATATGCCGAGAACGGTAAACCAGGTAAGGATCACCGGCCCGAAAATCCGGCCTATCGTGCGCGTGCCGTGTTTCTGCACGTAGAAGAGAACCGCGAGGATGGTCACTGCGATGAATACGACGTATTTCGAGAAAATAGGGCTGATATCCTTTAACCCTTCCGCGGCGCTGAGCACGGAAATCGCCGGGGTTATGATGCCGTCTCCGTAAAGCAAGGCCGCTCCAAATAGGATGACCAAGGTCCCCAAACCCAGTCCACGTTTCTTCTGCGTAAGATTCGGATCTGCCGCTGTAGAAGCATGCGCTGAGGATAGCGCCAGTAGCGCGAAGATACCGCCCTCACCGCGATTGTCCGCCTTGGTGACGAACGCGATGTATTTGAAATTCACCGCAAACATCAGCGCCCAAAACATCAAGGAGAGGATCCCGATCACACCGTCGGTTTGATTGATTTCCACTTTTTCCAAATAATGCAGGCACTCCCGCATGGTGTAGAGCGGACTGGTTCCGATGTCGCCAAACACCACTCCCAATGCCCCAAGACTAAGGCCCATTTTGGCACGGGTGGATAGGGAAGGCGGCGCGTGGACGGTGCTCATGCAGAGATTAATCGAAGAGACCCTCGCGCAGATTTAAGAGGATAGTCAATGAATGCACGATTGGCTCGTTCCGTGGTCAGGACAAATCCGACCCAGCATTGACGCCCCATTGAGTCGCGACACATATCTCTGGAATGAGTTCAATCGTTTGGCAGAGCGTTAAAACCTATTCCGATATCCGTTACGAAAAGACCGACGGCATCGCCAAGATAACCATCAATCGGCCCCACCGTCGCAACGCGTTTACCCCCGACACGGTGCATCAGCTCTATGCCGCCTTTCTAGATGCGAGGGAAGACCCCTCGATTGGTGTCGTGCTCCTCACCGGCGCCGGTCCGCACGCCGACGGCAAGTATGCCTTTTGCTCCGGCGGTGATCAAAATGTGCGCGGTCACGCGGGCTACGTCGGCAGCGACGGGGTGCCGCGTCTCAACGTCCTCGATTTACAAAAACTTATCCGCTCCATGCCCAAGGTGGTGATCGCGCTGGTGGCCGGCTGCGCTATCGGCGGCGGCCATGTGCTCCATGTGGTGTGCGATCTGACCATCGCGGCCGATAACGGCATTTTTGGACAGGTCGGGCCTCGCATGGGCTCCTTCGACGCCGGGTTTGGCAGCAGTTACCTGGCTCGACTCGTTGGCCAGAAAAAAGCCCGTGAGATCTGGTATCTCTGCCGCCAGTACACTGCCCAGGAAGCCCTCGAAATGGGACTGGTTAACACGGTCGTGCCCGTGGCCCAGCTCGAGGCCGAGGGCGTGAAGTGGGCCAGGGAGATTCTTGGGCACTCGCCCCTCGCGATTCGTGCGCTTAAGAGTGCCTTTAATGCGGAACTCGATGGACAGGCCGGCATTCAAGAGCTCGCCGGCAACGCCACCTTGCTCTACTACATGAGCCCCGAGGCCAAAGAGTTTCATGGCGCTCAACTGGAGAAACGTAAACCCGACGCACGTAAGTTTCCCTGGCTGCCCTGAGCCGGAACGATGCAGTCGAAGGCGAGAAGCGAGGCGAGATGTCGAGCGCATTTCAGAGGCGAACGACCAAGGAATACCCGGAGGGTATTTCGCAGGGAGCAAGCCACTGAAAGGTGCCGACAGATCCCCTCGATACGACCCGCTCGGCTGCATGGTTCCGGCTACTGCCGACCCCTTCGCGCAACGCCGGTCGGGGCAAGCGACCGAGTTGATCGCACATGTGTGAGAACCCTGAAGAGCGCCGCGAGATTCCGCGGGTGTTACACAAACTGATGTCCGAGGCGCGATTGGTTTCTTACCGGTAGGATTGAGCGTGAGCTCAATGGCTAGGGCAAAAGACGCCGAACTTGGGCTCACGCCCAAGCCTACCCCGAAGAGTCTTGATAACCCCCCCGTCACTTCAATTGCGGGTCGGACCTCCCTGAAGCTGAAATCACTTTGTGTTACATCCAGATTCCGCATTTCGTAAGATTTGTTCTTGCCGAAGGCGGTTTGGGTTGTGCTTACTCCACCTCCCAAATTTTTGCGGACCCTTAGCTCAGTTGGTTAGAGCGTTTCCTTGACATGGAAGAGGTCACTGGTTCGAGTCCAGTAGGGTCCACCATTTTGGCATTTAGGATATGGTAACTAAGTGGTTACGGGATTTTATTTCCTCCCAAGCGCGACCTTTTCAGTCCACAATGACAACGTAGTCGCCAACGCGCACCTCGTCGTAGAGGCCGATGATATCCAAGTTCCCCATGAGCACGCATCCGGCGCTGTGCGGATGGCCGAGGCGATCCTCACGGTTGGTGCCATGAATGTAAACGTAGCGTTCGTAGGTATCGACGACGGTGCCGTTTTCGTCGCTCCCGGCGTTGCGCCCGGCTTCGAGCCCGCGCAGCCAAAGTATGCGGCTGGTGATCAGGTTGCCGTTATCCTCGTGCTCCGAAAAGTGCCGGCCGGTGGGGCGGCGCGCCTTAAAAACCATCCCGGCGGGCTGCTCACCACCGATGCGTTCAGCGATCTCATGCAGGCCGCGCGGAGTGCCTAGCGAGTCTTTCACGTTGCTCGGCGGTTTTAGCGAGGTGGATGCGGGGTAGGATCGGACGAGCTCTCCCCCGCGAAAAAATTGCAGGGTCTGTGCGCCGATGCGAATGACGAGCAAGCGGTCTACGGGCTTGATGCCCAAGGCTGCGCAGGTTTTGCTGACCGACTCATTTATTTCATCCATCGTGAACACGCGTAAATATGTTGTCGGTATCGTCGGCGCCACCGGTGCGGTCGGTCAAGAGCTGGTCAAACTTTTGCAAGAGCGTCAGTTTCCGCTCTCGCAATTGCGTCTCTTCGCCTCTGCGCGTTCCGCCGGCAAGACGGTAAAAATGGGCGCGGAAACCCTCACCATTGAAGAGGCTAAATTGGGTGCGTTCTCCGGTGTGGATCTGGCTTTTTTTGCCGCGGGCGGATCCGTCACGCGCGCGCTGGCGGCGGACGCCATCGCGAGCGGATGCACCGTGATCGACAAGAGTTCCGCTTACCGGCAACAGGCCGATGTGCCTTTGGTAGTGCCCGAGATCAATGCCCAGGCCTTGCGCACGCACCAGGGTTTGATCGCCAATCCGAACTGCTCCACCGCCGTCATGCTCATGGGGCTTTACCCGCTCCACCAAGTTTTCGGGCTTAAGCGCATTTTCGTTTCCACCTACCAGTCGGTCTCCGGCACCGGCGCGGAAGCGGTCAAGGAGCTGGCCGACCAGATCGCCGCGCACTCGGAGGGCCGTCCCCTCACAGCCAAAGTTTACCCGTATCAGATCGCGTTCAATTGTATCCCTCAGATCGATACGTTCGGCGCGGATGGTTACACCGGCGAGGAGGAGAAGATGCGCCTGGAGAGTCGCAAGATTCTGGGTCTGCCTGCCCTGCGGGTCTCGGCCACCTGCGTGCGCGTGCCGGTGGTGCGGGCCCACTCGGTGGCGGTCAGCGCCGAGTTTGAGCGTCCCGTCGATGTCGCGCAGGCGCGCGCGGCCATCGCGGCTTTTCCCGGGGCGGAGTTGGTGGATGATCCGGCCGCGAAGAAATATCCCACCCCGCTCGATTTCGCCGAGAAGGTGAAGTGCGGCGTGGGCCGCCTGCGCATTGATACCGCCTTCGACAACGGCCTGTCTTTCTGGGTCAGCGGAGATAATCTGTGGAAGGGCGCCGCGCTTAACGCGGTGCAAAACGCCGAGCTAATGTGTCGCGAGGGCCTGCTGCTTTGCCACCGCTCAGCCTAAACTTTTGCTGATTTCATTAAATAAACCCTTGTCAGGCGGCGGCACGACTTGCTTACCTCCGCCCTTTGGTTTGGACGCTTAGCTCAGTTGGTTAGAGCACCTCGCTTACACCGA
>JAIXRU010000278.1 GCA_027485045.1 Opitutaceae bacterium
ACGTCCGGCTCCCGCTCCACCAGTTGCCGCATGCTCTTGCCATGCTCCGGTTCCAGCCGCGCCTTGCGCCCGCAAAACCGGTATCTCGGCCTCAAATCCCCCGTCCGGCCCTGCTGCGCCAATAGCTTCTTCACCATGCCCACCGATACCTTGAAGCGCTTTGCCACCTCTTCCCTCGTCCCCTCCTTCCCAACGTAGGCCGCCACAATCCTCTCCCTTAAATCCAGCGATATCGGCTTCTTCATCCAGCCCCCTTACTCCCCTACAAAACGGCTACAACTCTATTTGAAATGCTCTAGCGCCTATTAGTGGTTAAAAACCTCCGCCCCCTCCGCCCCTTACCAGCTTATCCGCTTTCAATCCTCTATATAATTAGGAAACCCGGCGATCAGGCTGGATTCAGGAATGCTCCCTGACGGCGCGTGAAACTCGATTCCCCCGTCGCGACGGATGATCCAAAACTCGCTGCAACCGGCCGTAAACAGGGCTAAACGCTTGCGGTTAAATTCATCTGCGGTGTTACCCTCAGCTTCCACCTCAATACAAAGCTCGGGAGCCGGTGAAGCTATTTTCTGCTGGCGAATACGCCTAAAGTCACGCGACCAAGCCACGTCCACCTCAAAGAGACCGTTAGGGGTAAGCACCGCGAGCTCGACGAACGGCTGGCCTGTTGGTGCGTGCTGGGCCAAAAGGATGGATACGCGCGCTTGGAACCATCCGTGATAGTTTAAAGTCGGCGACATAATCACTTTCCCATCGGTGGAGACGTCACAGGAGAAGCCGGGGTGGGAGAAGCCAGGGGTGGTGCAAAGGTGCTCCCACGTGGCAGCCATCCGTTCTTCCAGCGCATTCATAGAGGCTAAAGTGGGTGGTTCCGACCTGATCGCAAGTTCAGTTTCCTGGGCTTTGGTAGGACCAGTGCCGATTCATGGACTTGTTAAACCACGAAGCCTCACGAAGTCACACGGAGTTAAATCCCAATACCAAATCAACCTATAAACCTAAAAACGGCATTGGAAACCGCGGATTGCGCGGATGAACGCGGATACCAGAAGATTACAAAAAATCAGGCTAGCACCTGCTGGGAGAGTCCCTTGGGTTCGTGTTTTTTCTGTATCCTGTTTTATCCGCGCTATTCGCGCAATCTGCGGTTGGTTTGGACTGCCGGATTTAGGATAAAGACTTATCTTCGCGCCCTTCGCGGTTAAAAACCTCCGCCCTCCGTCCCTTACCAGCTCTACTAGCTTACCAGCTTACTAGCTCCGTCCCCGCTCCCCGCTCCATACCTCTGTGCCCTCTGTGTGGCCGCGCTCCGGCTCGCCTCTGTGTAACCCTCCTAGCCCCTAGTCCCCAGATTCTAGCCCCCACCATAAAACTCCGCCTTCCGAACATTAGTGACCATGAGTGTTCATTAGTGGTTAAAAAAATTCCGCTCTCCTACCTCCCACCCCCTCCCGGATTGATTTAGCGTCCATCAGCGAGCTTTAGCGGTTAAAACCTTTCGCTCCTCTACCAGCTTACCAGCTCTACTAGCCAGCAGCTAGCAGCTAGCTGCTCACCACCCCAGGAAGCTCAAATTATCCTGCGCCATGATCTGCTCCAGCAGGCTCGCATTCGCGGTTTTCACCGCCTCAGCCCGGCTCACCGCTGAACCGCCCAGCGCGACCCAGCGCTGCTGATACCACTCCGCTTCCCCTTCGCCGACCGCGAGCTCGGCGCTCTGCGCGACTGCGAAAGCGCTCTCCGGATCGCGTAGCTCTTTCGAGGCGCTGGCGAAGTTCAGCGAGATCTGCGGCTCCTTGCCCGAGTAATACTGCCAAAAGACCTTTGCGCCCATCGCTTGCAGGGAGCCCCGCACCGATTCTTTCAAGTCGTTGCTCAGCGCATCGCCCTTCACCACGAAGACCGCGTCGCCCAGCAGCTTTCGGTAGGCCGATTCCACCGAGGCCAGCTTGGGCCAGAGCACTTCGGTATTCACGGTTTGGTTAAGCGCGAGCAGGATGTAGGCCGCCGTGCGGGCCTGACGGTTATGTTTGCTGGCCTCTCCGGCCAGGGCCAGCCGGGTGCGCAAATCCTTCGGCACCGGCAGCGAGAAAAGCGCATCAATTTGTGCCAGCGCGTTGCCCAGCTTGGCGCGGGCCTGGTTTACCAGCGGCGTGATTTCCACCTGCAACAAAACATAGTGGTTGGTATTATCGAAATAGGACCGGGCGATAGTGATCCCGGTCAAATGCGTCGCGGCGATCTGTTGCTGAAGGCTGCGCTTCACCAGGGCTTGCAGCTTCTCCTGCGGAATCAGGGGAGTGCTCGCCGCAGCCTGAGCATCGATCGTATCCTGCACCATCGTCACAATCGCCCCCGCGATCTGTGCTTGCGCCTCGCGCACGGCCGCATCCCGCGTGGGGCCGGTGCCGATGGCCTGCACCGCATTGGCCAGCGGCGGCGGAGTGCTCAACCACCAGGCATTTGCCGGCACGGGGGCGGGTCTCGCCGCCGTAGCCGTGGTCGTCCCCGTTTGGGTTCGGTTCTGTGTATTGGGGCTGGTCTGGGCTTGGCTGCTGTTGGTCGGGAAGGCAGCCGAGGTGTTACGTGTACCGGTGCCAAACTGGCTTTGGTTACTGGTGCCCGTCGAAGTGTTGTTTGTCGAGGTGTTGCTCGTATACGCGTTGCCCGTGGCGGTATTGCCTGAGTAGGCGGTGTTGGGCGTCGCGCTGGTTCGGGGCGCGGTTGCCGAGGGCGTGCGGGTGTTTGCAGTGCCGCCACTCGACGTGTTCGCGCCCTGGGACGACGAGCCGAAGGCCGGATTGGAGCTCTGAGCGTTAAACCCCTGCGAACCGCCCTGGGCGACTGTGCGCGCATTGCTGGGCTGGGTTTGGGTTGACCGGAAGTTTCCCGATGGGGGTGGGGGCGGGGTCGCGCACCCGGCGCTCAGCAGCAGGCCGAGCAGCGGCAGAGAAAACGATGAAGAACGACGCAGTTGTAGCATAAAAAAATTACGGTTGATGAAGTTACGAAAAGTGAAAGCTCGGCGGGCGACGCGCCCCGGTGTGGCTGGGGCCGCGCACCCTCCGGAAAAGAGCAAGAGGCGATAGATACCGCCAAACCGTGAGTCCAGAAAATAGAACCCCCGCCAATTTTTCGGGCTCGTTAATGAAGCGAGGGTTTTAATCCGGTAGGCTTGAGCGTGAGCTCAAGGTCCGGGGTAAAGCACCAGGCCCGGAAACTCAGCAGTCCTTCCGACCCTCTGTGCTCTCTGTGGTTCCGCGCTCCGGCCCGGCTCTGTGTAACCCTTCCAGCCTCTAGCTCCTAGCCCCTAGCTTACTAGCTTACTAGCCCTACTAGCTTACCAGCTCTACCAGCTCCCTCCCCTCTCCCTGCTCCGTGCCCTCCGTGTCCTCCGTGGTTAAAACCCTCCGCTCTCCGGAAATTAGTGACCATGAGTGTTCATTAGTGGTTAAAAAAAATTCCGCGCTCCTACCTCCCTCCGCGCTCCGGGATTGTTTTAGCGTCCTTCAGCGAGCTTTAGCGGTTAAAAACCCTCCGTTCCTAGCTCCTAACCCCTAGCCCCGCTTACCAGCTCTACTAGCTCTACTAGCTCCTCATCCACCCTTGGCACACATACTGCTTTTTTTACACTTTCTTCCAATTTCTCTCAAGAAATCCGCACCCGATCCTAGCCCTCCCAGCCCTACTAGCTCCACTAGCTTACCAGCTTACTAGCTCTACCAGCTCCTCCCTCAACTCCTCTTTTCTTCCTTACGTAACGCAATTTTTGAAATACTTAGTATTGCAAATGTCGCGCTTTCCTACACCCAAGGCAGGCTACGTCTACTCACCAGACCCAATAAATACCTATCTTATCCCCGCTTCCAGCTTACGCTCACTTTCCCTAACTTTCTCTACAGTATAATCTTAAGTCATAAACTAAATGAAATCCCGTCGCTCGTCCCGCCTCAGCCTCACCCGTAATCGCCGTTCCTCTGCCGCCACCATCGGCGCAGTCGCGTTGTCCGCAGGTGCCTTCTTTCAGGCCCTAAGTTCCTCCGCTCTGGCGCAGACGCAGCAATTCTGGACCAGCAGCTTGGCGACGGGTGACTGGACTGTAGCCACCGGCACAAACTGGTCCGGCACCTCGTGGACCAACGGCAACAACGCCCGCTTCTCCGGCAACGACAAGACCATCGAAATCACCGGCACCATCACCGTCGCCGGCATTTCCGCCGGCTCCAACGTAACCTTCAATGACTTGGTCGTCGGCGGCTCGATCGAATTCATCGGCGGCACCCGCGCCATCGATGCCACGGTCACGACCAACCCCATGGCTCCTGCCGGTTTCGTCTTCAACAACGGTAACGACATCGTCTTCAATGCCCCCATCATCAGCACCGGCGGCATTCTGATCATCAACAACGACGTTACCGCCGCCGCCAGCACCCTCCCCGAGCAGTCCAAGCCCGGTCAAGTCACGCTCAACGCCGACAACACCGGCGTCACCGGCGCCGTCACCGTAAACGCCGGCACGCTCACCATCGCCGCTGCCGGTCGTCTGAACAACGTCACCGCGATCACGGTTAACCCCAACCTGTCTTCCACTCTCACCACGGTCCTCAACATCACGACCCCTGAGTCCATCGCCAACACGGCCACCTTGACCAACTCGGGTGTGGTCAATCTTAACGCGAGCGACGCCGTAGCCACCACCACCGACGAAACCATCGCCGCTTACATCAGCGATGGCGGCGTGCTCAACGGCACCGGCAACACCCTCTCCGCCACCACCTACACCTTGGGTGCCAGCGCTCTCCCTGCCAACACGACCACCGTTAACGCCAACCTCGGCAACGGCACCGTCACCGCCAACGATACCGTCAACATCAATGGCACCGTCGGCTTCACCGGCGCAGGCAACGCCAGCGTGATCAACGTCAACAGCGGCACCACCACCCTCTCCGCCAACGCCTTCTCCGGCGACGTCAACGTCGATACCGGCACCCTCATCCTCGCCACCACCACCGGCTCGCTCAACGAAGCCCTCACCATCGACATCACCAACAACGGTACCGTCGATAGCCGCGGTTCCAATCGCATCGCCGACGGCGCCGACCTCACCGTCGCGGGCACCTTCCAGCTCAATACCTTCACCGATACCGTTGACATCGTTACCCTCCAAAGCGGCACCATCAACGCCACCACCGTCGGCGCAGCCACCCTCACCGGCACCAGCTTCGCCGTCCAGAGCGGCACCGTAAACGCCGTCCTCGCCGGCGCAGCCGTTGCCCTCACCAAGACCACCGGTGGCACCGTCACCCTGAACGCCCAGAACACCTACACCGGCGCCACCAATGTAAACGCCGGCACCCTCGTTCTCGGCGATGCCACCAACACCCTGGCCAACGCCACCGACGTCACCGTCAACGGCGGCACCTTGGCCCTCGGCACCAATACCGACACCGTTAACAGCGTCATCCTCACCGGCGGCGGCTCCATCACCGGCACTGGCAACACCACCCAGGGTGTGCTCACCTCCGCCACCACCTTCGACGTCCGCCAAGGCTCAGCCTCCGCCAACCTCGCCGGCGCTGTCGGCCTCACCAAGACCGTCGGTGGCCAGACCGTCACCCTCACCGGCGACAACGCCTACACCGGCGCCACCACCGTCACCGCCGGCACCCTCGCCCTCGGCACCAACGGTCGCATCAACTCCACCGTTTCCGCTTCTGTCGCTAACGGTGCCACCCTCTCCACCACCGACGACGAGTCCATCAACAACGCCGCAACCACGGTGATCGACGGCACCCTCACCCTGGGCGGTTCCGAGACCATCAACACCCTCGTCGGTGCCGCCACCGGCGCCGTGAGCGTAGCCACCGGCAAGACCTTCACCGTCACCAACGCCGCCGCCAACTCCACCTTCGCCGGTGTCGTCTCCGGCCTGGGCTCGCTCACCAAGAGCAATACCAACACCCTCTTCCTCACCGGTGCCAACACCTACTCCGGCACCACCACCGTCAGCGGCGGCACCCTCAGCATCGCCACCGGCTCCCTAGCCAGCACCGACATCCAGGTCACCGGCACCGCCAATCTCATCACCACCGGCGGCTTGGTTAATGCCGCGACGGTCAACCTCGTCACCGCCACCAATTCGGTCATGGTGCTCGATGGCAGCGAGCAGATCACCAGCCTCACCGGCAGCGGCTTGGTTCGCATTGGCGATACCGGCAACGACGGCGCGGGCAACGACGGTTTCACCCTCACCATCAGCTCCACTGGAGCGAACACCACGTTCGGCGGCGTTATCGCCGATAAACTCGCCACCAGCGCGGGTAACCTGGTCAAGGACGGCTCCAACACCGTCACCCTCTCCGGCAACAACACCTACACCGGCACCACCACCGTCAACAGCACCGGTGTCTTGACCCTCGATGGCACCTCCGCCTCGACCAGCCTTGTCGTTAACAACAGCTCCACGCTGAACGTCAACGCCTCCGCCGCCGCCACCACCGTCACCCTCAACAACACCGGCACGCTCAACGTCGGCTCCTCCGGCAGCCTCAACTCCGCCACCACCATCGGCCTTGCCGCTGGCACCGCGCTCAACACTGCCGCCACTAACCAGCTCGGCGACGCCGCCGCCCTCACCAACGCCGGCACCGTCACCATCGGCGGCGACGACACGATTGGCACCCTCACCAACACCGGCACCATCACCGATCTCGTCGCTGGGGCTGTCACCGCTGGCCGCACCCTCACCGCCACCACCTACACCCTGAACAACGGTTCGGTCATCGACGTCAACCTCGGCAACGGCACGATCAACGCCGCTGGCACCGTCGCCATCAATGGCAACACCGGCACTGGCACCACCACGATCACCTCCGGCACCACCACCCTCGCGGGTGCCTCCTCCGCTGGCACCGTTACCCTCAACACCGGTAACCTCACTACCACCGCCACCGGCTCCCTGGCCGATAACGCCGCCGTCACCGTCACCACCGGCACCCTCACCATCGGCCAGTCCGACACCATCGGCAACCTCACCGGCACCGGCAATGTCGCCCTCGGCGCCAACACCCTCACCATCGCGAACGGCACCGGCGGCAACCTCTCCGGCGTGATCAGCGGCACCGGCGGCGTGACCCTCAGCCTCGGCACCCAGACCCTCTCCGGCACCAACACCTACACCGGTACCACCACCCTCACCGCCGGCACCCTCACCCTCACCGGCACCAACCAGTCCGCCACCCTCACCGTCAACGGCGGCCTCGCCCAGGTTCAAAACGCTCTGGCTGCCACCGCAGTTAACCTCAACGGCGGCGCGATCACCCTCAACGCCACCGGCCAGCTCAACTCGGCCGACACCATCAGCATCGCCACCGGCACCACCCTCACCACCGGCGGCAACGGTCAGTTGAATGATACGGTTATCATCACCTCCGCTGGTACCGGCGCACTGGTTCTGGGCGGCGGCGACCAAATCGGCGCCCTCGACGGCACCGGCACCGTAACCCTCGGAGCCAACACCATCACCTTCGGCGGCAATGGCGGCACCGCCGACGAGCTCCTCGGCACCTACTCCGGTGTAATCAGCGGTTCCGGCCAAGTGAACAAGAATGGCACCGATATCCAAGTGCTCAGCGGGGCCAACACCTTCACCGGCAACACCAACATCTCCGCCGGCACTCTGCGGGTCAGCAACACCTCCGCTCTGGGCGGCGGCGCGGGTACCACGTTCGTCACCGGCACCGGCACCCTGCAGATTGCAGGCAACGTCAACATCAACGAATCCATTGCCCTTACCGGTGCCGGCCAGGCCGTCACCTACACCGGAAACAACTCCAACCTCACCACCCGCGGTGCCTTGAACAACCTTTCCGGCACCAACACCCTGACCGGTCAGATCAGTATCCTTAACAACCCGACCACCATCGCGGCGGATCTCGGCACCCTCAACCTCACCGGCGACATCGTCACTGGCGCAGGCGCTCCGGTCCTTACCTTCCAGGCGGCCGAAAACGCCAGCATCGTGCTCACCGGCGCCACTGCCGGCACTTACCTCGGCGGCGGTATCACCACCCTCACCAAGACCGGTCGGGGCACGCTCGATATCTCCGGTATCGTAGGCAACAACGCTGCGGGCAATATCGCCCTGAACGACGGTACCCTTAGCGTTAACACCCAGTCCGATCTCGGAGCCATGGGCAAAACCATCCTTTTCGGTAACACCAACCGTGGCGAACTGCGCATCGTCGCCGGTGGTGCCCAAACCTATGCCAGTGCTGTACTCGGCACAGACGGAAACGGCAACTGGGAAGACTTCCGCGGCACCCTTTTCGACTTCACTAACAAGGGCACCATCACCACCGATGTCGACGTCGCTGTTCGCCGTGCCAACTTCGCCAACTTTAATAATGGGCAGCTCATTAAACGCGGTACTGCCGACCTCCTGATCGATCTCACCGGCACCACCACCTTGCCCACCCTGGTGGCCAACGCGGGTAACATTTTCTTCGAAGGCCTGCCCGTCACCCTCACCGTCAACGGTCTTGACCAAGTCGGCCTCGGCGCGATCGGCGGTTTCGTCAATCTCGGCGCGACCAATCTGATCATCAACCAGAACGCCGCCGGCTCCTTCAACGGTTCGATCAACACCACCGGCTTCATCACCGTAAACGCCAACGCCGACCTCACCTTAAACGGTAACAACACCGGCTTCACCGGCATCTTCACCGTCGCCGCCGGCACCGGTAGGGTAAATATCGTCCAGAACAATACCTGGAACGGCACCGGCGCTGATATCGTCGGCGACCTTGCCAACCCTGCCGAAGTCGTGCTCGGCACCACCACGCCCACCGGCACCTCCTACACCTTGGTGCAAACCGGCGGTACCCTTACCTTGGCCGGTGGTTCCCTCAATAACACCGCCACCTTTAACGAGACCTTCCGCCTCGAAGGCGGCGCTCGCCTCTTGCTGAACGACCCTGTCGTCATCAACGGCAACACCACCGTCTTCCTCGGCAACGGCTCCATCGCCGATATCGGCTCCGTCGCCGCCGGCCAGCTAGTAGCCGACGTCATCAACGGCAACATCCTCACCTCCGAAGGCGCCCGCGTCGGCTTCAACACCCAAGGCGGCCAAGTCGGTGAGCTCATCCTCAACGGCACGCTGATCAACTTCAGCGAAGTCCAGCTCGGCGCCACCGCCAACGGTATCGTCAGCGTAAACGGCAACAACGTCTACTCCGGCTCCACCCGCATCAACGACGGCGGCCGCGTCATCGTAGGCTCCAACACCGCCTTCGGCACCTCCACCGTCACCGTGGCCGGCGCCGCCACCCTGAACGCCAACGCCGCCAACATCTCCCTTGGCAACAATGTCAACCTCGTCGGTGGCTCCGTGCTCACCGTGGGTGACACCGCCGCCAACGGTCTGGCCGCACCGGCCCTCACTTCCTCGACCCAAGGCCTCACCTTCTCCGGCACCATCCAAGGTGCAGGTGCCCTCACCAAGGGCAACGGCGCGGGCACCCTCACCCTCTCCGGCAACAACACCTACACCGGTCCGACCAACGTGACCGCTGGCACCCGCGCCGTCACCGGCAGCTTGCTCAGCAACACCGTCAATGTCGCCACCGGCGCGGCCCTCACCACCACCGGTGGCTTGGCCAATAACACCGCCCTGACCCTCACCGGTACGGCCACCGCCACCATCACCGGTGCCGAAACCGTCGCCAGCATCACCGCCGGCACCGGTGCGATCAACGCCGCTGGCGTCGATCTTACCGTCACTGGCACGATGAACACCGGCGCCTCCGCTGTGTCCGTCGAAGACCTCACCGTCGGCACCTTGGCCGGCACCCCGGTCATCACCTCGTCCGGCAACGTAACCGTCACCAATCTCACCGCCGCTGCGGGCTCGACCATCACCGCCGCTGGCACCGTCACCGCCACCGCCGGCACCTTCGCCGGTGTCATCGCCGACGGCGCTCTCGTCAAGACCGGCACCTCGCTCGACAACTTGACCCTCACGGGCACCAACACCTCGACCGACGGCACCACCGTCAACGCGGGCACCGTCACCCTCAGCCACGCAACCGACACCTTGGCTGACGCCGGTGCCCTCACCGTCAACACCGGTGGCACCGTCTCGGTCACCAACACCGACACCATCGGTGCACTCGTCGTCAACGGCGGCACCATCGCTGGCGCAGGCACGCTCACCGCCAACACCTTCGCCTTCAACAACGGCTCCATCGTCAACGCCACCACTGCCGCCGGCGTGGGCGCAGGCCTCGGTGCCATCACCACCAACGGCACCGTCGCCCTCAATGGCGCGACTGGCACCGGTTCCCTCTCGGTCGTCACTGGTACCACCAGCCTCGCTGGCGTCTCTGGTTCCACTGCCATCAACGTCTCCACCGGCGCCACCTTGGCCACCACCGCCGCTGATCGCATCGCCGACGCCGCCGTGGTCACTCTGAGCAACGCCGGCAGCCTGACCCTCGGTGGTAACGAAACCTTCGCTACCCTCGCCGGTCTCGGCAGCGTCTCCGCCGCCAACCTCACCCTCACCACCCTCAACGGCGGCGCGCAAATCAACGCCACCGCCCTCAGCACCGCAGGCGGCACCTTCAGCGGTAACCTCGCTTCCGGCACCCTCACCAACACGGCCGGCACCCTTAACCTGACCGGCGCCAACACCAGCACCGGCGCGGTCTCCGTCACCGGCGGCACCTTGGCGCTCGGCTCTACCGGCAGCCTCGCCTCGACCAACGTCACCGTCTCGAATGCGGGTATCCTGAATAGCACTGGCGGCCTTAATGATGCCACCGCGCTGGTCTTGAATGACACCGCATCCGGCACCTTCACGGGTGCTGAGACGCTCGCCAGCCTCTCCGGCACCAGCTCCGGTCTTCTCACCGTCACCGACCTCACCGTCGGTAACCTCGGTGGTTCCGCCCAGATCGCCTCCTCCGGCACCGTCACCGCTGGGGCTGGCGCCTTTGCGGGTAACATCAGCAGCGGTGCCCTGACCAAGACTGGCACTGGCACGCTTACCGTTTCCACCACTCAAGGCTACACCGGTGGCACCACCGTTAACGGTGGCACGCTCACCCTCGGTCACGCCACCAACACCTTGGCTGATACCGGTGCAGTCACCGTCAACTCCGGCGCCACCCTCTCGGTCACCAACACCGACACCATTGGCGCACTCGTAGTTAACGGTGGCACCATCGGCGGCGCTGGAACGCTCACCGCCAGCTCCTACGCCTTTAACACCGGTTCCACCGTCACCGCCGCCACGGCGGGCGCAGGTGCCATCACCACCAACGGCACCGTTGCCCTCAATGGCGCGACCGGCACCGGCTCCCTCTCCGTGGTCACTGGTACGACCAGCCTCGCGGGCGTATCCGGTTCCACCGTTGTCAACGTCTCCACCGGCGCCACCTTGGCCACCACCGCCGCTGATCGTATCGCTGACGGTGCCACCGTCACCCTGAGCAACGCCGGCAGCCTGACCCTGGGTGGTAACGAAACCTTCGCTACCCTCGCCGGTCTCGGCAGCGTCTCCCCCGCCAACCTCGCCCTCACCACCCTCCACGGCGGCGCGCTCATCAACGCCACCGCCCTCAGCACCGCCGGTGGTACCTTCAGCGGCAATCTCGCCTCCGGCACCCTCGCCAACACGGGCGGCACCCTTAACCTGACCGGCGCCAACACCAGCACCGGCGCAGTCTCCGTCACCGGCGGCACGGTGAATGTCACCTCCACCGGCTCCCTGGCCAGCACCGCCATCACCATCAACGGTGGCGCACTCAACACCGCCGGTGGCCTCAGCAGCAACGCGGCCATCACCAACACCGCGGGCACCTTCGGCCTCACCGATAACGAGACCATCGCCAGCATCTCCGGCGCAGGCGCTGTAACGCTCAGCGACAAGACGCTCACCATCGGTCTCGGCGCGGGCGGCACGCTCTCCGGTATTGTCAGCGGCACCGGCTCCTTGGCCCTCACCGCCGGCACCCAGACACTGTCCGCTAACAACACTTACAGCGGCTCCACCACCGTCAACGGCGGCACCCTTACCCTCACCGGTAACAGCGCTTCGACCAGCTTGGCCGTCAATGGCGGCACCCTCGCTCTCGGCGACGCCTTCGCCGACACCTCTGCCGCCACCACCGCCATGGTGGCCTCCGGTGCCACCCTCACCGCCACCAGCGACCTGAACGATGCCATCGCCATCGCCAACGCCGGCACCGTCACCATCAACGGCACCCAAACCGTGGCCAGCATCT
>JAIXRU010000217.1 GCA_027485045.1 Opitutaceae bacterium
AACGCGCCCCAGGTTTTTTTGCGTCTCGCCCATCCGCGAAAAGAGTGCCCGCCAAGCCCTGGCGCCCACCTACTCCCGCCGTCCTCCGTTGGTCCGGAAATTCCGTCGGTCCGGGGAACGCGAGCGTCCCGCGTGCTGGCTTCGGCGTCCCGCCGCAGCACCTCCGAAGCACAGCCCTCCCCGACGTAATCCCTGTCACTTCCCAGCTAAAAGTCTTCCAGAAAAGGTTCAGACGGAAAATCCTTGGTTAAAGTCTGCCTATCTCGGTCTATTTTGTATAAAACATTGTGCTTGGGGCGGTAACCTTTTGGGCTCGCGGCATGAAAACCTCTGCTCGGCTTGGCTCGGTGGCGTTGGTGATCCTCGGTCTCGCGTGCACCAACGCAGGCCATGCGGCGACGGCAACAGGCGCACCGGTTTTGCGAGGAGTACTGGTGACTGGCACGGAGAAATTATTTTCCCTCTCCATCCCCGGCACCCAGTCGTCCTGGGTCGAGCTGGGCAAAACGTTCGAGGGTTGGAAAGTGGTCGAATACCGCGAGGCGAGTAACACTCTGGTCCTTTCCCGGGATGGGGTTGAACTACTCTTGCCACTCGCCCAAGGCGTCATCGGCGCCGAGGCTCTGGCCGGCACCGCCGCTTCCTTGGAGGACGCGGAGAGCCTGCTGACCCAGATGCGCTTCGAGGACATGATGGCCAAGACCATCGAGCAGCAAAAGGACGCCACGGTTAAAATGATGAGCCAGATGCTCAAAGACACGGGGGGTAAAGGCGGACCCGATTCGGCCGATATGGAGGCCTTCCAGCGCAAAACGATGGATGTGATGTTTGACGCGATGGATCTGCCCGGGATGAAGAAGGACGTGGCTAAAATCTACGCGGAGGTTTTCACCAAGGAAGAACTGCGTGCCCAGGCTGATTTTTACTCCACGCCGGGAGGCAAGGCCCTGTTAGACAAGCAACCCGCCATGCAGCAAAAAATGATGGCCGTGATAGGCCCGCGCATGATGGCGGCCATGCCCAAGGTGCAAGCGCTCGCGGTAGAGTTCGGCAAGGAGCAGGCGGCAAAGCGCGACGCCGCCAAGGCGGCGTCGAAGGCAGCGGAAGGTCCGGCTGCTCCGTCGGCAAAGTAAGGGTGGCCGAAATGCGTTTGGCGTTACTCTAAATCGACTTCTAGTTTGGTTTTATAGGGCCGGAAAGCGCTGACGAACCGCAGGCTGTTTCTGGGGTCTCGCCAGAAACTCAGATAACAGTGCGATACATCAGCCACCTGCCACTGCACCGGTGGTTCAAACCGAATGTTCGAGTGGTCCTCACGCCGCTGTGCCCTACCTTGGCGGCGCTGTGGGAAGTCATGATGCAGGGGCGAAGGGGGTTTGGCACCATCAGTGCGTTCGATGCCTGTTCGCTGAGGTCGAACAACCCCCTTTTTCCGCTATCCGGTAAAACCATGGGCTTTCTCAGCGGCCTTTACCCCAAATGACATCCATCGCCCGGAAGGAGCAAAGCGGCGCAGAATTCTCAGAAAGCGCCTGCACTGTAATTCGTCCCCAGATTCATTGCGTAAGGCTTCGAGACTCCGGCGACTTCCTTGCCCTGCTTAGCACCTTCACCATCGATGAAGGTGCGGTTAAGCATCGTCTCTGAGATTATCCAGCCAAGACCCACGATCTGAATCTGCACCTCCATGATGGTCGTCTGAATACGTGCATAGTCAAAGCCGGCATCTGCCAAGGGCCCACGCTCGTCGATTGCGACACGGTAGCGATCAACATCACGTTTTTCGAAGTCACACATCGTCGGATAGATCTCGGTGCCGCGGCTGGTGATTCGCAAAAGTTTAAAGCCGTGCTGACTCAGAATGGGGGAAATCTGGCTGGCTCGGATTCTGTAAAACGCCTGGACCAGCTTGATGCTCACCTCGGCGAAGGCATTCAAGCGATCCGCCGCTTCATGCAGGGTTTGCGCTTTAAGCGCTGCACTAAATCTGCCGATGGTGACCTCGCTGGCTTTCATGCCCAGCAATGCCTCCCCAAAATTCATCGATGCCTTGTCCGGATGGGCCTGTAAGAATTGAGCAACGACCCGCGCGCTGTATTGGCCAAAGCTACGAATCGACTGTAAACTGCCCGCTTTGTTCTTGTTGAACAGGGTCCGTAAATCGATGCCGCTTTCGCTTTGGAAAAGCTCCCTCACTTCAGGGAATAATCCGGTCACTTCTTCATCGATTTCACCGGTTTTGGTAAACACGGTGCGCAGCCCTGAGTCGTCCACGAACATGTCAAAGCCCAGGATTTTGGAGTTGGCCCTGATTGGATTAGGCGGCGTGTTACGCTCGACAAACGCCTCCCAAGGTCCACCACCGGGTTGCATGTCGGAGGCGAATTTTTCATAGGAGCGCAGCGCCCTCTCGAACAAGGGTTTCACGCTGTCCTCGGCGCGGGAAAGGGCGATCTGCTTGATGGTCAGTTGCGGCTGGCTTTCCTTGAGCTGGATGAGCTCGCGCACTTTCTTCGAGATTTCATCGGCAAACTCGCGTGTCCCGATACGTTCTTTCCCTTTGCTGGTTTGAAAAGGGCCTTTTTTAACGTCACCCACGTAATGTCCATCGGCGAGGACTTCAAGAATCGCGGTCTTGATCAGCTCTGCGCCGCGAATGTTTTCCGCGCCGCCAATATGCAGCAGCATCTCCGCTGCGGCATCAATCAGCGCAACGGGATTCGCTTTGTTCTGGCCGGCGATGTCATCCGCCGTGCCACCCATTGTCTCAAACATCGAAACGGCTTTGGGATTGTTAGGGTTGGTGTTGTTCGAGCTGACCAAACCGACACCCCCCGTCACCTTCGCCGCAATATCGGATCCGATGTCACCAAACATATTGGTCGTCACAATCACATCAAATTTCTCCGGTGCCGCCGCAATGGCTGCGAGGCCATCATCGATGATCATGAAATTCGCCTCGATGCCGCTGCCACCTAACTTCGCCGCGGTGTAGTCGCGGGCCACCTTCAAAAAGGATTCCTTGAAGAGTCCGCCGGTGATTTTGAGAATATTTGGTTTCTCGAGGGCCGTGACCTTTTTGCGACCATCGCGCACGGCTGCTTCAAAGGCCGCGCGGCAGATGAGTTCACAGCCCTCCGGTGTTTGATGACGCAAGGCTTGGGGATAATTGCGGGCCAGGCGGTGTTCAATGGATGCATACAAATCCTCGACATTCTCACGAACAAACAAGATGTCGGCACCCGCCATGCCGGGAGCGATCGGGTCGAGGGTGATGCACCGGCGAATGTTGGCGTATTGCTCAAAACCTTTCCGAATGGTGACGTTGCGGCTGGGTTCATCCCCTTCGTCGAGGGTTCGCAGCGCCCCCTTGAGGACAGCGTCTGTCTGGCTAGCGTCCTTGAGCGTCTGGCGCTCCAAAGTTGAAACCAAGGTTTTCACGGCTGCGAGTGTCGCCGGAGCCAGCTTGGCGAGCAGCTTTTTGTAAAAGTCGTTGATGTTTCCCCCAGCCCGGGCCTGGTCCTTGGCGTCAGCCTCTAATTCCTGCGCGACCTCTTCAGGGGCGCGGTTTCCGAATTCCGCCGCATACACTTCAGGAGCGAACTGTTGGAGTTTCGGGATGAGATCCTTCGCATCAGGATAGCCGAGTGTGCCCTCGGTGTAAGTGATTGCCAGACCCGTGGCAGCCAGAACCGACTTGGTGGCTTCCACGCATTCCGGCCCAATGCCTTGGCCTTTGATGACGAGAATGTTAAGAGCTCGGGTCGCGGGAGAATTTTGATTCATGCAGCGAAAACCTAGTGTGAACGTGTTCTTTGCCAATCCCGTAAAGCGACCATTTCCCCCTTCGAAACCGCATTTTACGTGGCCTTTGGCCCAAACGTCTCAGCGTGCGCCGCTGGTAAACACAAAAGCCAATCATTCCTCGGCCAAGGTGCCATGTGGGAAGAGATCTTCAGGAAACGAGGAAACGGGTCCGGCGGCATGTATTCCCGTTTTGGTTACCTGGTTTAAGTGCCCTTAAGGATGCGGATCGGTGGGTGTTTGGTGTCACACGCCCCAAGCGAGGCGTTGGTAATTCACCAGATGGCTGAAGGTGACATTGTCCGAAGTGGAGTTACCGCCATGGAAACCGCAGCCGAGGGTAAAGGACGGCGTAAGGCCGGTGCCGAAGCCGATGCAACCCTGGGCGGCGCCAGCGTTGACGAGCAGACGGCTGGCCTCGATCTCGCGGGCGAAGCGGTGGGCGCGTTCCTCAGAAGCGGTGTGCAGGGCGGCGGTGTGGCCCTTGCCGCATTTGTTCAGGATGGCGCGGCACACGGATAGAGCCTCATCGTCGCCCGACACGGTGAAGAGGCTGATCATGGGCGCGAGCTTCTCGGCTGCGAGCGGGCCGGCCAGCTCCTCGCGGACGGCCGGGATGACGACGAGACGGATGGGGAAAGCGCGTTTGATGCCGCAGGCGGCGGCGGTCTCGGCGGCAGGGCGTCCAATGATCTCCTTGCGGAGGTGGCCGTCTGCGGGGTCGAAAACATGGGCGCAAAAGCGGCGTTTTTCGTCGGGGGCGAGGACGGCGGCCCCGTTGGCCTCAAGCGCTACGATGAAGGCGGCGCGGACGCTGGTGTCCACCACGAGGTTGTTTTCCGAGCCGCAGATGACGCCGCAGTCGAATGATTTGCTGCCGACCACTTGCGCGGCGGCTTTGGCGGTGTCCGCATCAGGCGCGATCCAGCACGGTGCGTTGCCGGCTCCGACGCCGATGGCGGGTGTGCCGGAGGAGTAGGCGGCCTTGACCATGCTGGGACCGCCGGTCGCGAGAATGAGGGCGACGCCCGGATGCTTCATAAACATCGCGGTGGTGCGGCGGCTGGAGCGCGCCTTGATGGGCAGCACGAGGTCGGAAGGCGCGCCGTGTTTGCGCAAGCAAGTCTGGATGAGTTCGGCGGCACGAGCTCCGACGTTCTGGGCGCTGCGGTGGACCGAGAGGACGAGGGCGTTGCGCGCCTTCAGGCAAACGAGGGTTTTGAATACGATCGTCGCCACCGGATTGGTCACGGGAATGAGACCGAGGACCACGCCGGCCGGCGCGGCGAAGGTGTCCACCCGGCCGTGGGCGGCCTCGCTGGAGAGCAGGCCACCGGCGGATTTTCCCTGCAAAGAGCGGGCGACTTCGAGGGCGGAGAAGCGGTTCTTGGCGGTCTTGTCGGCGGTGTTGCCCATTCTGGTTTCATCCACCGTGGCCTGGGCGAATTCGGCGGCTTGATCGGCGAAGGCCTGGGCGATGTCGCCGATGAGAGCATCCACCTTGTCCTCCGACCAGGGGGCGAAGTCGCGTTGGGCGTTGGCCGCGCGGGCAATCAAAGAGTCGGTCGCGGCATCAATCTCGTCGGCGAAGATGTATTCGGAAAGGCGGCGGTTCATCTCGCGCATCTTTCCGGAAAGAGAGCCGGCGAGGGCGCGGCTGATGGCGAGCCCGGTGGTGGGGTGGGTGGCGCAGAGACTGTTGAAATCGTCAGTGC
>JAIXRU010000112.1 GCA_027485045.1 Opitutaceae bacterium
GATCGAGCGCGTAGTCGAGCAATTCCTGGCCAAAGTGTTCGCGGAAAAAATCCGCCAGCGGAAGGTCGCTCAGGCGGGGTTGTTTGGCGCGAAAAAGCTCCCGCAGCAGGCGGTATTTGGTGCGCAGGCTGAAAAGATCGGAACGCAAAAAGCCGGGCGGCGAGGCGGGCAGGGCGCGGAGCAGACCATCGCGCACGATGTAGCGGTTTTTCGCGGCGGGGGCGGCCGGCTGGCGCACGGTTTCGAGCCCGAGGGAACGCACCAGTTCGGCGATGGCAGGGGTTTCCTGCATCGAGTTCGGGCCGGATTCCACCAGCCAGCCTTCGGGATGGCGTTCGCTACGGATGACTCCTCCGGCGGTCGATCCGGCCTCAAAAACCATCACCCGGCGGCCGGCCCGCACAAGGTGACGGGCGGCGGTCAGTCCGGTTAAGCCGGCGCCAAGGATTGCGATGGGGAGCGAAGAGGAGGGGGGCACGACGACGGGAAGTTATAAACCAAAACGCGGGGGCGGACTCGGCGTTTATTGTGAATCGCGCCGCCGAGTGAAGTTTATCGCACTTTGGATTTAGCGGAATTGGGTGACCGTATCGACCAGCGCCTGCATGCACTCGATTTTGGCGTCGGGTGTGATGCCGTGGCCGAGGTTAAAGATATGCCCGTTTCGGCTGCGCATCGAGCCGAGCAGGCGGCCGGCCTGGGTGCGCACGATTTCCGGAGTGGTGGTCATGAGCACGGGATCGAGGTTACCTTGCAACGCGACATTCGCGGGTAGCGCGGAGCGCACGGCGGAGAGCTCGGCAGTCCAGTCCACGCTGATGGCGCGCACGCCGGCGGCGGCTTGGGCGGCGAGGTGGGGCGTGGTGCCCTTGGCGTAGAGGATGATCGGAAAGCCGGGTGGGAGCGCGGCCACGAGACGGCGGATCCACTGCAAGGACGCAGCCTCGTAATCCACCCCGGCGAGAATGCCGCCCCAACTGTCGAAGATCTGGATGGCGTCGGCGCCGGCCTCGATCTGCATTTTAAAATAGGCAACGAGCGCGCCCGTGAGTTTCTCCAGCAAGGCATCGAAGGCCGGGCGGTCCGTGTAGAAAAGCAGTTTCGCGCGGGCAAAATCATCCGAGCTACCGCCTTCCAGCATGTAGGTCGCCAGGGTCCACGGAGAGCCGCCAAAGCCGAGCAGGGTATGGCCGGTGCTCGCGATTTCCTTTTTGATCAAGCGCAGGGCGTCGCCGACGTAGGCGAGTTTCTCGGGTACGGCGGAGGCGGGCGCGAGAGCGTCGATCTGGGCGCGGTTATCCAGGCGGTAGGCCATCTGGATGCCGCCGGTATCGCGGAAGGCGTAGGGCTGGCCGAGGGCCTCGGGGATGACGAGGATATCGGAAAACAAGATCGCTGCATCCAAGCCCGGAAAACGACGCAGGGGCTGGAGCGTGACCTCGGTGGCGAGGGCCGGGGTGCGGACCATTTCCAGGAAGGACGACTTGGCTTTCAGCGCCCGGTATTCGGGTAGGTAGCGACCGGCCTGACGCATCACCCAGAGCGGCGGACGGTCGAGCGGCTGGCAGGCTAGGGCGGCGAGGAAGCGTTCGCGGGAAGTCATGGAAAAAGTGGGGATACCAATGACCGATTACCGGAGCCGAATGACAAAGGAAAAACGAAACTGCCGGACGAGGCGGCGCAGAGCTTAGCCTTGCCATCCGGGCTCAATCTCCAGCGCTTGAGGAGATGTCATCCTCTATCCTGTCCTTCGAGTCCGCCCGCATCCGGCAGGTGGGGAGTTTTGCGGAGCTGCTCGCCACGCCGTTTGCGAACGGGGTGAACGCGCTGTGCTGGCCGCGAGTGCTGGCGGGGGACTTTGCGGAGGTGGTGGCTTTGCTGGGGGAGGGCGCGGGCGAACCGATCACGGTATTGGACGAGGAGCAGTTGCGTGCCCTGCCACTTTCGGCGGCGGGTCGCTTGGCGGCGGAGGCCATGCTGGAGGATTGGCGGCGTTTGCGCGCGCAAGACCTCGATCCGGTTTTGAACTGCATCCATGGCTATCCGCGCGACGAGGAGGACGGTCCCATGGTGACCGATGTGTTTTCCTACCACGCCGACAGCGCCCCGGTGGAGGCCGCGACCTGGCTCTGCACTTACTTCGGCCCGTCGAGCGAAGGCTTGGCCAACGAAGAAGCCGTGCGCCGGGTGGATTTGCCGGAAACGCGCGCGGCGCTCTGGAAACTCTACGGCGGCGCGGACGAGGCCGAGTTTCAGGTGTTTCTCAACGAGAACTGCTACGACCTGCACTACGCGCCGATGCCGGGGGCGCGGCCCTATGCGTTCGGCGTGGGCAATCTGTGGCGCATCGCGGTGGAGCACCCGGGCAGTCCGGTACCGCCCTGCATCCACCGCGCGCCGGAGACGAAGCCGGGGCAAAAACGGTTGCTCTTGATCAGTTAAGTGGGCGGTAACACCAACTGATGCCAGGTGCTCGATAGTTTGCCATCCGGTAGGATTGAGCGTGAGCTCAATGGCTCGATGAATGACGTCGAACTTGGGCTCACGCCCAAGCCTACCCATGACGAGTCGGAAAAACCGCAAATCAGTTCAACGGCGGTTCGGATTACTCGGAGCTGACATGACTTAATACTACACCCGCAACGGGCACAAAAAAGCCGCCGGACAACAGAGGTCCGGCGGCTTGGAGTAGGCTGCCAAACTGAAGAATCAAGTCTTGGCGGCGGTCGCGCTCTTTTTGCGGGTCAGGCCGGTGGCGCGCTCGCTCTTACGCACGTAGCCCATGGCTTCGTAAAGCGAACCGTCCACACCGCCTACCGACTTGTCGCCGCGCACGCCGTTGATTACGTCGTTGGAGGCGGTGTTGAGGGCATCTACAGCGGCGGCGTATGCGTTGCGCGCCTCGGTGAGGGCTGCTTCGGCGGCGGTGACTTCCGCATCGGCCGTAGCGGCGGCGGTGCGAAACGCTTCAAACTGGACTACGGTCAACTCGCCAAACGACTTGGTCGCGGCGGATTTCTTCCAAGCACCGAGGATGGTATCGGCGCGGTTAGTGATCTGACTGACATTGCTGGGCATAGGATACCTTGTTTTCGAGTTTTGATTTGATGCCCTCCGGAACGGTCCGATGGGTTGCGCACAGCATATAACGCAAATCGAATGCAGTATCTTATAAAGATCGTTTGCGTTTACAGGGCTTGTTGCCGAACTCTGGCATGAAGATTATCAATCAATTTGGTCCGGGGTTGGACTCTTGCCAAGGCTCGCCAAGGTCTTGCGTGGGTCTGAAATAGTGTTGCGAGACCTAAAAATGCTTTTGCGAGCAACGGAAACGGTCTTGCGAGCCGTTAAAACAGTCAATCAGTGCCTGGAACGGGTCTTGCGGAAGGTGGAAACGGCCTTGCGGGCGCGCGAAACAAGGCTGCGACCTAATCCTCTCTCGACGATGACAGCTTATGTCGACGGTCTTCTTTTGACAGCTACTAAGAACAACGAGACAAAAGATAGGATCAGGGCATACGACGCCGGTTCAGGTATCACCGTGAAATTCAGGTTGGTGATTTCCAGCTTTGAGCTTCCCCCGGTGACGTTGGTATAAAACCCGAACGATTGAAGGTATAGGTTTTCAAGAGATATACTGCCAGAGTGTGGAAGGGTGGTGCTTCCATTGTATAAATCATAATTTATAAAGTCAGCGCGGTAACCGGCTCGGATTGTGAAATCGGGGCCTTCGCCGCCGGGATTATCATCTATCAGCATCCAGTCAAAAGATACCCCCGTAATATAGGGATTAAAATAATCGGAATCTATACGTCCCGTTCTACCCATTACGGGCACGGCTCGCAAAATGATAGTGTTTTCATCTAGCTTCTCGAAAGAAGCACCTAACATTACTAAACTCGACCAGCTTCCTGGCTGCTGTGGCACAGTAGGGTAAGGATAAAATGGGAAGGAAAATAACCTTCCGGTGAGCGTGAATGCTTGGGATCGTGCGGGCTGAAATAATCCCGCAGCGAACAAGGATAGCAGGAATAAAAACGCAAGTTTCGGTTTCCTCGCGCTTTTAACTAGGTTGGCCGACTGCTTAGCTGACGATAATAATCCATTCAAAGAGGTGCTAAGATAAATTATAAATTGTGACTTCATAAATTCGTGCTTATTGAAGGTAGTGATATATCAAAAAAATTAGATGCGAAGTGTGCCGCCGACGCGTTCAAGCATCGGCATCATGCTAGCGGACGTTACAACCGGGGAAATTGTATCCGTGTAACACCCCGACCCATTTGATCGACCCCTTCGGCTTGAGTATAACATCATCTTTTCACTCGCTCATCGGAAAATTAATCAAGCTTTGAATATGCAAAGTCTCATTACTAGCCAAGGAAGTCATATCAACTATCAAGGCCAAGTCACCGTTTGATGAGCGCATAAGCTTAGAATACTGAAATGATTGATCGTCGCTGATAGTCGGATTGTAAACTGTGTCTTTCGTAAAAAAGATTTCGATGCATTCTCCATTCCGCCTCAGATAAGGCCTCTCAAGAGCCTTAATCCTTTTTAGAAGCTCCGGATCAGTAGGAGTAAATCGCAGTCCGAGTACTCTAGGTGAAGAAGAACTTTCGCGTAGCCAGTCGTGAAAACCCATTAGGCTACCGACTCCAAAATCGTGAAAGGTAACCCCAGCTATATTGAGACTGTCTATTTCATCAACCATCTGAACGGTGAGGTTAATCCGTTCAAAAAAAGCTATAACTAAGCATTGAGTCTTCTTTATCATAATCTTTTGAGAGCTTCTTCGATCACTTGTAATCGTATTGCCTGCGCTCCATTTGTGTCGGCTCCGCGAGCAATTTGTCTAACCGCGATTTCACGGTATGTCTGAAGAGCTTCGCGAGTTAATCCTTGTGGGATGCTTCCACCAGCACGCAACGCTTCGAGGCTTTTGGTTGCACCACTTGCACCATTTCCAAAGAGTTGGCCGAGAGCGTCCCGAGGTGCTCCTTTTAGGCTAATTGTTAGTTCGGTAATAGATCTATTTGTGAGCGATTTCCCGTTTTCTAAGGTCGAACTTCCAGGCAGGGTTAAGAGCAAGCCGGTGGTGTCGCCATTTGCGGCCATACCCAACCCAAAAAGAGACATACCCAATCGGCCCGCGACGTTAGCGGCCAGACCTACCGGAGCGACTATCAGAGCAACATTCAATGCGTTAACCGGGTCCCTATCCGCCCGAATCAACGGAACCACTCTGCCGCCATTCGGCTCAAGGTAACGTTCACCGGTTGGATTTAATGCATTGTATCCTGCCAACCACGAACCCGTGACACTGCCCGATTGCGGCTCATTGCCCGTCGGGTCCGCATTACTCATCGGGTCCCCTCCTGCGTAGGC
>JAIXRU010000002.1 GCA_027485045.1 Opitutaceae bacterium
CCCGATATCCCGCCCCATCTCCGCAGCCTCTCCACGCCCCAAGCCAAGTGTAACCAAATTGGTTACACTTGGCTTAAATCAGTATGCCGATGGATTTTATCGTTCACTAAGCGTCGGTTGGGAGGGGGTAGGGGGGGGCGCGGCAGAACAGTTATGGCCACTCGGGGTGGCGGCCGCTCTAGGCGGCGAAAACATTGCAGCGCATAGCGGTAACTAGCAGCAAAGCAGCGAAATGGCGGAAGCCTGAACAGGCCCGAGTGGGTAGGCAGACCGGCTGGTCGACGGGCCGACAGACCGGCCGGAAGCGGAGCGGAAACCCCACTTCCCCACAACCGGCTTAGAATGATCCCCCCGCACCCAGCACCCGGCATAGTGTAACCAATTTGGTTACACTATGCCGGGTGCTGGGTGCATTACATTACGCGAGCTTTTGGCGGGCCGGACTCCAGCAGGTCGTGCGTCCACCGATGGTCGCGCGTTCGAGAGCTTTTTTTGTCCGCGGACACTTGCCTCCCTCCTCCCATCGGTGCAGGAAAAGCCAGCTCGCAGGCGGATCAGGCCACTGCTCAGCGGCGGTGTCGCCCTCACCGATCAACCGCAAAGCTTGCTCCGCCACCCACACCGTCTCGCGATGCAGTTTCTTGATTTCAGCCGGCGTAAGCTCGCCGCAACGCCGCGCCGGATGCAGCGCCGCCCGCCACAGTATCTCGTCGGCCATCCAATTACCTATTCCGGGAAACCGTTCCTGCATGAGCAAAACCGTCTTCAAGGGCGCGCGCGCCCGTCGGCGCAAAAACTCCGTTACCGCCTCCACCGTAAACCCGGGCGAAGTCACGGCCGGTGCGATGCCCGCCCACCACTCGGGCGCATCCGGTCCGACGTGGAATTGAACCCGCCCAAACATACGGAAATCGGAAAACACCAACGACTGCCGCGCCCCCGACTGATCGAGAATCAAATGCTCCGCCTTTTTATCGGGCAACCCGGACGGCCGCACCGCGAGTTCCCCCGTCATGCCCAAATGCACCCCAAGCCACAGCGGCGTGCGCGCGGCGTCGGCCGCCGTGAAGCGAAACACCATCTGCTTGGCCGCCGCAGCCGACGATTCCAAGCGCGCCCCGGGCAGCAAGCGGGCAAGCGACACGACATCACAGCTCTTAAAAACCCCGGCGCGCTCGTGTAACCGCACGGTAGTTACAAGCTGCCCGAGACCGGGATTCCACCGGCGGCGCATGTATTCGACTTCGGCGAGTTCAGGCATGTTAGGTAACGCCCTCTCGCCTCAATCTCCCAGGGCCGCCCGCACCGTCGCCGCCGTCAGTAGCTCCGGCAACACCTTCGGTTCCGCCACGCCCGGCAGATAGACCAAGTTAAACGGCACCGCCGCCCGATCCCAGCGCTTCAACTCCGCCGTGATCAGCGGATCGCGATTAGTCCAGTCGGCCCGCAAGGTAGCCACCTTTCGCTCCTGAAACACTTTTCTCAACGCCTCCGAACCCGGACCGGCAAAAATCGCCTTTTTATTCGTCTGGCAGGTGAAGCACCACCGCGCAGTGAAATCCACGTAGACCGGCCGCCCCTCCACCCGCAGCTCCGCCACCCGCTCCGCACTCCACGGCTCCCACTTTAAATCCCCTGCCGTCGCCGCCCGCGGCCAGCCGTAAACCACCGCCGCCGCCACCAGGACCAGCGAGAAAACCAACAAGCCCCGCCGGGGCCGAGCCGCCGGAGCCGTGGCCCGGCCATAAAGCCACAACGCAAACGCCAACCCCGTCAGCGCCAGAAAGACCGCCAGCAAACCGTCGCCCTCCACCTGCCCGGCCAGAATCCACACCATCAAACCCACCGTGCCATACAGTAAAAACGCCATGCCCTGCTTAAACGTCTCCATCCACGCCCCCGGTCGCGGCAGCGCCCGCACCGCCGCCGGAAACGCCGCCAGCGCCAAGTAAGGCGCGGACAAGCCGAGCCCGATCGCGGTAAACACCGCGAAGCTCGAAGCCACCGGCAAGGCCAGCGCCGCCCCTAGCGCCGGAGCCAGGAATGGCGCGCTGCACGGCGTGGCCACCACCGTCGCCAGAACCCCGGTGAAAAACGAGCCCGCCAGTCCCTGTTTTTGCTGCAAGCCGCCGCCCAGCGCGGTCGCGCCCAGCCCAAACTCAAACACCCCCGACAGGTTCATCGCGAAGGCTAGCAAACCCGCCGCCAGCACGAATACGAAGCCCGGCTCCTGGAGCTGAAAACCCCAGCCAAGTTGCTCGCCCCCCGCCCGCAACAGCGCCAACACCGCCGCCAGCAACCAAAACGACAACAACACCCCGGAGGTGAACACCAACCCGTGCGCGGTGATCTTTTTGCGATCCGCCCCCGCCTGCTGCACGAAGCCCAGCACCTTCAAGCCCAGCACCGGAAACACGCAGGGCATCAAATTCAAAATCAAGCCTCCCAAAAACGCCGCCGCCAGCACCCCCGCCAAAGCCGCCGCGCCCAGCTCCGCGCCCTCGTCCGCCGCCGCTGCTGCCTTGCCCGCCGCCGCCGGCGTCACCGGCAAATCAAGCGCATACGCCGGTCCCTCGGAAAAAGTAATCACGCCGCGCAAGCGCGTCGGCTCCGCCGGCTCCGCATAATCCGACACCTTCAAATCCGCGCTGTATTCACCTGCCCGTGACGCCTTGCCCGCCACCTGCGGCAGATCGTAGGCGATCGCCGCATCCTCGGCAAAAAACCACGCCCCCGGCGGCACCGCCAGCTTTGCCTCTCCCGTGCGCAGGGTCAGCCGGAGCGTTTTACTTTCCACTGCGGTGACTTCCGCCTGCCACCCCTTGGGCAAGGGCTGAGGCACCGCATCCATCGCCGCCAGCAAGCCTTCCCCGGCTTCGGAATCGGTTACGTTCGCCGTCGTCAGCGCGCCCGGAGCCGTGGGCGTCAAAGTAAGCGAGACAAGGGCCTCGCCCGGCTTGCACACATCTTTGCACATCAGCCACTCCGCCTTGGCCCGCAGCGTCACCGGCACCCCGGCGGCCAGCCCGGCCGGCGGCTTTAACTCGACCGGCAGATAAACCACGCCCTCGTAACCGTTGCCCGCCAGATGCCCGCCGGTGTCGTAGACGCGATGCGGTGCCGGCCACTGAATCGGCCCCGCACTCCACCCCGGAGGCAGTTCCCACGCCAGGCTGGTCGGCAGCCCGGTGCCGGGCGCAACCCAGTAAGTATGCCACTTAGGCTGGTGCGCCAGCCGCAGCCCGACCACGACCTTCCCCGCGTCGGCCGGAAAGGTCGCCTTCAACGCCACCAACGAGGCCTCCACCTGCGCGCGCGCCACGCCCGCCGGCGCCAGCACCACGAACATTAACAAAAGAAATCGAAGGAGAAGAGGACGCATAAAGTTAAAAACTATCGAAACCCTACATGAGACCCGCCGGGCAGCAAAAAATTCCCGCTAGTTTCCCTACGACCCACCCACAGTCTCCCGCTTCGTCATAAAAATCACCAGCAGGGTGAAGAAGCACAGCACCACGTTTTGCAGCGGCAACTGTAGTGCCGTCGGCAGCACATAGATCAACGCCACCGCTGGCACCCACACGCCCCAAGTCGCCACCAATAAGGGCAGCACACAGCGCGCATACCAACCCGGCCGCCTAAACTCCGCCCAAACCGGCCCGGCCCGAAACCCGTGCTCCACCCACTCATAAATCGCCCAGGTGCAGGGCACGGCAAAGAGCGGACAATACACAAACTGGTCCACGAAGGTCTTCATCGCAATAGTGGCAAAATCCCCGCCCTCGCCAAAAACCCGCGCCTGCCACCCGTAGAAAAACGCCACCTCCAGACCCTTGTAGCCCCAAAACGCGGTCAAGGCTCCCATCTGCGCCCCGGTGTAGCGACCGCGTGTCGCCGCCCGCAGGCCCAGCACGCAAAACGGCACCACCGCCCCGAACACCGCCGTGGTCACCACCCCGAACAAGGGCCCGATTTCCACTCGCCACGCCGCAATCTGCTCCAACGCCGCCCGCGCCGGTCCGGAGAAAAAATACGCCGCCACCAGCGCCCCGGCGAAAGCCTGCAACACCAGCCCCGGCACCAGATTCGCCCGCGCCGCGCGCCACGAAGCCCGCAGGGGCGAAACGGAAACCTCGGAAGCATCTACGGTAGCGGCGCACATTGGAGAGACGTTTAACGCGCCACACTTCCACCCCGCCGCCCTGCGCACAATGTTTTCCAATTTTCGCGCAGCCGCTGCCATTGCCTCCCCGCCCGCTCCCGCAAACAGTCGGCCCATGGAAATCGACCTCAACACCATCCCGCCCCGCGAATCCTACGCCTGGCTCTCCAACCTCATCACCCCGCGCCCCATCGCCTGGGTCTCCACCATCGACGCCCAAGGCCGCAGCAACCTCGCCCCCTTCTCCTTTTTCAACGGCGTCACCTCCAACCCGCCCACCCTCCTCTTCATCCCCGTCAATCTGCGCGACGGCGTTAAAAAAGACACCGTGCTCAACCTCGAAGAGGTGCCCGAGTGCGTGGTCCATATCGTCTCCCGCGACCTCGCCGAAAGCATGAACGCCTGCGCCGCCCGCCTCCCGCGCGGCGAGAGCGAATTCACCGCCTTCGGCATCGAGTCCACCCCCAGCACCCTCGTGCGCCCGCCCCGCGTCGCCCTCGCCCCCGCCGCCTTCGAGTGCCGCGTCCGCCAGATCGTGCCCGTCGGCGAAGGCGCGCTCGCCGCCCACGTTGTCATCGCCGACATCCTCCGCGTCCACGTGCGCGACGACGTGCTCGGCCCCGACGGCGCGGTCGATCCCGCCAAACTCGACTCCATCGGACGCCTCGGCGGAGAGGACTACTCCACCACCCGCGAACGCTTCCAGCTTGAGCGCCCCGACCGCCGACGTTGAGCTGACACCCATGTTTGTACTTTAAAACATGGGCCAAACCTCAAGACGCGGCGGTCCCATTTTCGCCGACTTTAAAACCGCCACCCTGCGCGGCACCCCCGGCTTCTTCCGCCTCGGCCGCACCCAAGGCGACGGCTGGTGGCTGCTCACCCCCGAAGACGAACCCTGCCTGCTCCGCGCCGTGGCCGGAGTTAACCGCCACGGGCGCGCCGGCCCCACCCCGGTGCGGCGCAGCGCCTACGCCCAAACCGTGGAAAACCTCTACGGCACCACCGGCGCCGCCTGGGAAAAAAGCACCGTCGCCCGCCTCCACGCCTGGGGCGTGGACACCGTCGGCCCCTGGGCCGACCCCGGCCTCATGCACCGCGGCTTCTACTTTACCGCCCTGGCCAACTTCAGCCGTGCCGACACACCCATGCTGCACGGCCCCGGTCTGCGCCTGCCCGATGTCTTCGACTCGCGCTGGCCGCTCGCCGCCGAAGCCCACGCCGCCGCCATCGCCGCCCCCTGGCTGGGCCGCCGCGAACTCGTGGGCTGGTTCACCGACGACGCCCTCGGCTGGGGCGATGCCCCCGGCGGCATCAGCCTCCTGCAATCCTGCCTCAGCCTCGAACCCTCCTTCTCCGCCCACCACGCCGCCTGGGAATTCGTGCTCGCGGCCAACGGCGGCTCGCACGACGCCCTCAGCCGCGCCTGGGGCCTCGCCCTAACCCACCGAGAAAACGTGCGCCAGCTCACCCGCCTCGAACGCCCCCTGCCCGGCACCGCTTTTGCCGAGGACGCAAAACGTTTCGCCCAAGAAGTCGCCCGCCGCTATTTTGCCACCACCGGCCGTGCCCTCCGCGAAGCCGACCCCGACCACCTCGTGCTCGGTTGCCGCTTCGCCAGCCCGCCCCCGCCCGGCGTGCGCGAAGCCTGCACCTGGCCCGACATGGACGCCGTCTCCTGGCGCCACCACGCCCGCGCCACCTTTTCCATCCAGGCCAGCGAAGCCGGCGGCGACATGCCCCAATGGGTGACCGGCGGAGGCCTTAACCACGGCGACTTCTGCCGCCTGCCCGTGCGCGACGGCACCGGCCCCACCCGGCTCGAACGGCTCCTGCGCGCTGGCCGCGAAGCCCTGATTGCCGCCTGCCGCGACCCCCGGACCATCGGCGTCGAGTGGGCCCACTGGGCCGACGGCAGCGACGACACCCCGCCCTTCGGCGCCGGCCTAGTCCACGCCGACGACCACGAAGCCGTCGAACACACCGAACTCCTCACCCACGTCCTCGCCCGCGCCCGCGCCCTCCACGCCCAAGGCCTCAAACCATAGTGTAACCAAATTGGTTACACTTTCGTTCTCCCCGCTCCCCTCTCCCTGCTCCTATGTCCCACCTCGATCCCGCCGCCGAACTGAAGTCCAAAATCCGCACCGTACGCGACTGGCCCGCCCCCGGCGTAAACTTCCGCGACGTCACCACCCTGTTCCAAGACCCCGAGGCCTTCCGCATCCTTGTCGAAACCATCGCCTGGGAAGCCACCCGCCTCGGCGTCAACCTCATCGCCGCAGTGGATGCTCGCGGCTTCATCCTCGGCGGCGCGCTCGCCTACCAACTCCATCGCCCCTTCATGCTGGTGCGCAAAAAAGGTAAACTCCCCCACCACACCGTCGGTGCCGACTACGCCCTCGAATACGGCCGCGCCTCGATCGAGATCCATGCCGACGCCTGCAAACCCGGCGACCGCGTGCTCATCGTGGACGACCTCATCGCCACCGGCGGCACCGTACTCGCCGCCGCCGGCCTCATCCGTTCTCTCGGCGCCGAGGTCGTGGGCGTGGCCGCCATCATCGACCTGCCCGAGCTCGGCGGCTCCGCCAAACTCCGCGAAGCAGGCCTGCGCGTGCAGGCGGTGTGCAGCTTTACCGAGACCGAATAAGTTCCCCCCCCGCCCCCGTCCCGTGCCCTCGTCGCGCCCGCTCACTATCTGGACCAACGCCGCGCTCGAACCCGCCGCCCGCGCGCAACTCGAAACCGCCATCGCCGCCGCCGGCCACCGCCTTGTCGTCTCCGCCCAGCCCACCGCCTCCGTGCTCGCCGCCGCCGCGCCCGACCCCGCGCTGGCCACCGCCGACATCGCCTTCGGCCAGCCCGACGCCGCCACCTGCCGCTCCAGCCCGCGACTAAAGTGGATTGCCCTAACCTCCGCCGGCTACACCCGCTACGACAACGAGGAAACCCGCGAGGCCCTTCGCGCCCGGGGTGCGCTCCTCACCAACGCCTCCTCCGTTTTCGCCGAGCCCTGCGCCCAACACGCCCTCGCCATGATGCTCGGCCTCAGTCGAGCCCTGCCCGCCTCGGTGGTCGAGCAAACCACCACCCGCGCCTGGAAATACTTCGAGCGTCGCGCCGAATCCCGTCTGCTCAACGGCCAGACCGTGCTCCTCCTCAGCTACGGCGCCATCGCCAAGCGCCTGGTCGAACTGCTCGCCCCCTTCGGCATGAAAATCTACGCCCTGCGCCGCCGCACCTATAGCGAGGCCGGCGTGCACATCATCGCCGAAGAAAAGCTCTCCGCCGTGCTCCCGCTCGCCGACCACATCATCAACGTGCTGCCGGAAAACGACGCCACCCACCGCTACGTCAACGCGCGCCGCCTCGCCCTGATAAAACCAGGTGCGTTTTTCTACAACATCGGCCGCGGCCCCACCGTGGACGAACGCGCCCTGATCGACGCCCTCGAAAGCGGCCGCCTCGGCGGTGCCTACCTCGACGTCTTCGACACCGAACCCCTGCCCCCGAGCAACCCGCTCTGGACCACGAAAAACTGCTGGCTCACCCCGCACTCCGCCGGCGGCCGCTCCGACCAGGACGCCGCCCTCGTCGCGCTTTTCTTGGCCAACCTCGAAAAATTTTCCTCCGGCTCGCTCGCCGAACTCCGCGACGTGGTGAAGTAAAACTGCATAACAACAGCTAGGGCAAGTAGCGCCGGGGAATGCATTGCTTAAGCGCTCTCAAATGGGGGTGTTTAGTGACGTTAAGGTAACGATTTTCACAAACAGGTATCAATTTAATAAAGAGACCATAGCTGGCTTGTTAAGACCACAAAATGATGTTCCGAGACGACACGGGTGAGACCGGCCCTCGTGGCATTTGTTTCACCCAAAAAAACCAAAACCATCAAAAACATGAAAAACCACTTCATGGCCCTTCGCCTCTGGCGAGCAGCGTGCCTGACCTCGGCCATTGTATTAGCAGGTGCACCCGTCACCCAGCTAGTCGCCCAGATTACCTCCTCCTCCATCGCGGGCGTGCTTCGCACCGCAGCCGGAGCGCCGATCGCCAACGCGACCATCACCGCCACTCACGTCCCCACCGGCACCACTTACACCGCTGTAACCAGCGCTCAAGGACGCTATAACTTCCTCAACGTAATCGTCGGCGGCCCCTACACCGTTTCGACCGAGGCAACGGCTGCGCAAAGCGCCGTCGCCAAAAACATCTCCGCACAGTTGGGCAGCAGCTCCGAGGTCAACCTCGTCGCCGGCGAGTCCGAAGTGGTCGTGCTGGACGCCCTCGAGGTTACCGCCGCCACCAACGACCTCAACCCGGCCTCCGCCGGTGCCGGCAACCAATATAGCAGCGCTGAATTGGCCACCCGTCCCACCTCCGAGCGCTCGCTCGCGGACTTGGTCTCGGCATCCCCCTTCGTTACCATCCGCGCCCTGAGCGGCGACCGCGAAGAGGCCAACATCACCGCCTTGGGCCAGAACAACCGTTACAACTCCTTCCAGATCGACGGCTCCCGCATCAACGACCAGTTCGGCCTCAACTCCACCGGTCTCGCTTCTTTCTTTAATCCTATCTCCATCGAGTGGATCGAGCAACTGGCCGTCCAGGTTTCTCCCTACGATGTGCGCCAGGCCGGCTTCACCGGTGCCTCCATCAACGCAGTGACCAAGAGCGGCTCCAACCAATTCTCGGGCGGTTCTTACTACCTGTTCCAAGGCGACAACGCGTTCGGTGTTCAAACCCGCGGCGAAAACGCCAACGAAAAAACCCTCAGCAACCGCACCGTAAAACCGAAGCTCGATCAGTCCACCTACGGCTTCTATCTCGGCGGTCCTATCATTCCGGACCGGCTCTTTTTCTTCGCCGGTTATGAGAAATTTAAACGTGAAAGCGCTCCCCGCGACGCCACGTTCCGGGCCAACGACGAAGCGGCTATCCTCACCCGCCTCGCGCAATACAACACCGCCTCCGGCCGCTCCATTCCCTGGGGCGCCCCCGTCACCGGCGCCACCTCCAACATCGCCGAGGACGAAAAGGTCATGGTTAAGCTCGATTGGAATATCATCAATTCCCAGCGCGTCTCGGTTCGTTACCTCACCGCTGAAGGCCAAGTCCCGCAGTTTGGTCGTTTCGGTGGCACCAGCCTGACCACCAACCTTTCCGGCTTTCCCTCCTCCGGTGTCACCACCACACCCACGGGCGGTTTCTACTCTCAGGAACGCAAGGAAGAATCTTGGGCCGCTTCGCTCAACAGTCAGTGGACCCCCGATTTCAAATCCGAGCTGAAATACGCCACCACCAAGCAAGATCAGACCACCCCCACCGCGGTCACCGCACCTGAGATATACATCTTCAACCTGCCCGGCACCGACTTGCGGTCCGGCGCCGCCGTTACCAATGGTGGCTACGTCTTGGGCACGGAACAATTCCGCCACGGCAACCAGATCAACGTAACCACCGACCAATACAGCTATGTCGCGGACTACATCAACGGCGACATCGTTTACTCGGCGGGTGTGGAGCGCGAGGAATCGGAATTCTACAACCTCTTCCGTCAAAGTTCCTACGGCCGCATCGGCTATTCCAGCCTGACCAACTTCCTTAACGACGTGGTCGCGGCCAGCGAACGCAATGTTTACGACCCCGCAATTCGCCCCGTCGCCGACGTTTCCGAATTCGCCACCACCGGCGTATTCGCCCAGGCCGATTGGGATATCTCTTCCCGCTTCAAGGTCACGGCAGGCCTCCGTTACGAGGTGAATTCACAGCCGGATGCCCCTAAGTTTAACCAGAAGTTCCTGACCGACACTGGTTTTCGCAACGACGGCACGCTCGACGGAGCTGAGTACATCTCCCCCCGCCTGAGCTTTAACTACTCCGTGGACGACAAACGTATCACCCAGATCCGCGGTGGCGCCGGACACTTCACCGGTCGCGCTCCTTGGGTGTTCTTCTCCAACTCCTACGGACAGACTGGCGTCGGCTCCTTCACCCAGGCCAATGTCGCCGCTTCCGGCCTCACCAACTACCTGCAGAACTCGTTCAACCCCGCCAGCCCATCGCCACGGGCACGGATTCCGGAACCGACCGCCGCGAGATCAACTGGGTGGATGGCGACATCGAGCTGCCTTCCGTCTGGCGCATGAACTTGGCTGTGGATCGTAAGGTCGAGTTCCTCAGCACCGTCGCTTCGGTCGAACTCGTCCAGACCATCACCGATAACGCGCTGTTTATCACCAACGAGAATCTGCGCCCCACCACGATCGGCGCCGATGGCCGCCAGCGCTTCGCCGGCAGTCCCGGCACCCTGGCCAACGCCCGCTTCTCGCAATACACCGACCTCTACCGCGTGAAAAACTCCGACGTCGGCGCTTCGCGCTACCTCTCCTTCTCCTGGGCTCGTCCGATGAAAAACAAGTGGGGCTTCAACGCCGGCTATGTTTTGGGCGATTCCACTGAGGCTCAGGCTATCGGTCAGACCACCGCCTCCGGCCAGTGGCAGCGCAATATCGTGTTTAACCAAGGCCAGGAAGAAAAAGGCACTTCGGATTTCGAAATCCGCCACCGCTTCCAACTCTCGGCCACCCGCGACTTCGAGTTCGTCAAAAACTGGCGCAGCCGGGTATCCCTCGCCTACGAAGGCCGCACCGGCAATCCCTACTCGTTCGTCTACAATTCTGACCTCAACGGAGACGGCCAGAACACCAACGACCGCGTAGCCGTCCCCTCCGGCGCGAGCGATGCACGGTTCAACTTCTCCGGCTTGAGCGCCGCCCAGTTGGATACCTACTTGGAAAACTTCCGCAGTGCCGGTCTCGATCAATACGCCGGCGGTGTGGCCCCGAAGAACGCCTTCCGCGAGCCCTTCATCAACCGCCTCGATCTTAAGCTGAGCCAGCAAATCCCCATGCACCGCAGCTTGCGCACCGAGCTCTTCCTCGACTTCATTAACTTCGGCAGCTTCATCCGGGAAGACCTCTTCAACTACCGCGAACA
>JAIXRU010000308.1 GCA_027485045.1 Opitutaceae bacterium
GGCACCCACCGAACCACTGACACCCCTGCTTAAACGCGCCGACCCCGGTTCTGCGTTTATCGCGACTATGCCCCCCGCCGAGTTTGTCGCTGCCGTTCACGCACGAATCAGCGTCACGGCACCCGCACCTTCGCTTTGGCAACGTTTTCTGGCCCGCCAAGCCCTGCCGCTGGCCGCGTCCCTCACCGTGCTCGCCTCACTCGCCACGGGCGGCTCCATCGCCTACGCCCGCGAGCAACGCGCCCGAACCCAGGCCTACGCCAGCGCCTACGCCCGCAGCATCGATCCGTGGCAAATACACGGCACCGTCGCCAAAGCCTCCACGCCCGTTCCCACCGCTGCAGGACACCATCATCCGTGAGCAGTCGGCGACACATCGGTCTACTCCTTGCGCTCGCGCTGGTCGTCGGCGTGCTCGCTTACGGAATCACTCGTTGGGCTTTGCCTGCTTCTGCTCCCGAGGGCGAAACGGCAAACCTCGACTGGCTGAAGAAGGAGTTTTCCCTGACCCCCGCCCAACTCAAGAAAGTGCAGCAATTGCACGTCGATTATGCTCCGGTCTGCGCCGGACATTGCGCCGCCATTGCCGAAGCGGAAGCCGCATTGAACAAAGCCACCTCGCCGGAGCAACTGGCGGCCGCCCGAGCCGAGTTACAACGACTGGAAAAAGTCTGCGCCGACTCCACCCGGTCCCACTTGAGCGCAGTGGCGGCAGTGATGCCTCCCGCCGAGGCGGGACGCTTCCTGGCTTTGGTAGAACCCAAGATCGCCCACTCGGACGGACGCACCGGTGCTCCTGATTTGAACGTCAGGCCATGAGCGCCGACACGCCTCCCGCCTCGCCCCCCAGCGACGAGGCCCTGATGGCCGCACTGGCCGGCGGCGAAACCGCCGCCCTCGATGGTTTGATGCTCCGCTGGCAGCAGCCCTTGCAGATATTCCTTCGTCGCCATGTTTATTCCGATGCCGATGCGCTCGACCTCGCCCAGGAGACCTTTGTGCGCATCTACCGCCACCGGGAAAACTACCGCTCGGGCGCGCGTTTCAGCACTTGGATGTTCCAAATCGCGCTAAACCTAGCCCGCGACCAGGCCCGCAAAGCCACCCGCCGCCGCACCGATTCCCTGGAAACCCTCGCTCCGGATGTAGCGAACGGATTGCAGGCGGCAGGCATTTCACCTGCGGATACGGCGCGGTTAAACGAAGAGATTCAAGCGGTTCGCGCCGCCTTGCAGGAGTTGCCTGAGCCTTTGCGCACGGCCCTAGTCCTCGCGGAATACCAAGCCCTGTCGCATGCCGAAATTGCGGAAATCGTCGGCACAACGGCCAAAGCGATCGAAACGCGCATCCACCGCGCCCGGGAAAAGCTGCGCGTGGCGCTGGCGCGATGGCTAAAGAGCTAGTCGCTCGTAGCTAGTGCCCCGGCAACAAACCGGGCTCGGGAAAAGCACGGTCAGATCTGAATTACCGACTGAAAACGCAGCTATCCGATTAGCTGCCGGTTGGAGTTCCGGGAGTTTAACCGAGGCTGCGGGCTTACCGTGCCGGCCGGTGGGGCGACTGGGACTACTTTTTCAATAGGTTTGGCGGCTTCCGCCTTGGGCGCGGATTTATGGCCCACGAGCGCCGATAAGCGATGGCCGGCCTCCTGCAATTCTCCCGACTGGGAGGTGAGTTCCTCGGCTGCGGCCGCAGTCTCCTCGGCGTTGGCGGCGTTGGCTTGAGTGACTTTATCCAGTTGGTGAATGGCGGAGGATATTTGGTTAAGTCCGGTGTTTTGCTCCTGAGATGCGGTGGCCACTTGTTCGACGATCGCATCCACCTCGCGAATCTTGACCACGATGGCGGACAGTTCCTCCGCTACGCGGTTGGAGAGCTGTACGCCTTGGACGCTGCGTTCTCCGGCGGTGGCGATTTTTTCCGCGCTCTCTTTCGCGGCCATGGCGGAACGTTGGGCGAGAGAACGCACCTCGTCGGCAACCACCGCGAAGCCGGCCCCGGCTTCGCCAGCGCGGGCCGCTTCCACGGCCGCATTCAGGGCGAGGATGTTGGTTTGAAAGGCGATCTCATCGATTGTCTTGATGATTTTTCCTATTTCCTGGGAGGACTGCTGAATGGAGCCCATCGCGGACTGCATGCGTACCATTTGTTCGGAGCCGGCTTCGGCCGCTTGGCGCGCAGCATTGGCCGAGACTTTGCCTGATTGGGCGTGTTCGGCGTTGCGCTTGGTCATGCTGGTTAACTCTTCCAGGGTGGCGGACACTTCCTCCAGCGAAGCCGCCTGTTCGCTACTGCCCTCGGCCAAACTCTGGCTGGCAGCGGTCACGTGGCGGGCCGAGGTGACGTTCATTTCGGCCATTTGGCTGAGGCTGCCGATCACCACGGCGAAGGGTTTGGGGATATTGCGTGCGACCAGATAAGCGAGAACCGCGATAATCAACAAAGCCCCCGCAGCGCCTCCGATAAGGGTCTCGAGGAATCGATCTACAGCATCTGCGGCTATCCCTTTAATTTCCTCACCCTTTTTTGAGAAAACATCCGATGCATTGGCCATGGATGTTTCCAATTCGCTGAAAGCCTTCTGGAAATCGGCGCCACCTGCGTCCGCCGCCGCGAGATCGGAGCCCGCCAGAGTGACTAGGTCTTTGGCAGATTTTATATAGGCATCCAGAGGTTTCCCTAGTGCGCTGATCGCCTCTTTCACTTCCGCAGGCAGATTCAGAGCTTCATTCGCGGCCAAAGCCTCGCGAAATTCGGTGGAATGCTCCGCCAAGTCGGCCTCCACCTCGGCACGCAACGCTTTGTCGTTTTTTCGTGCCGCGTCCTTCGCCAGGAGCACATCTCCGCGCAGGGCGTCGTGCATCATATCGGCCGATTGATGGTTTTGCAGGCCTTGAAACACTACCACAACGTCGGCGTTGTGTTTCTTTAACGCATTAAACTCGATGTACACCACGCTCGTAAGCGCGGAGATGAGCAGCGCAGCGGTGGCCGCGAGAATACCAACCTTATGGTTAACGTTTAGATTCATAGAGTGTGTAAAGTGAGGAGGTGAAAGTCGCTGCGCCCGGGCTTAATAACTGGCGCTCAGCCGCAGGGTGAAAAGCCAGGCGTCGGACGCGTTACTCACTGCGCCTACGTGCCGGATATACTGGATATCGGGCTGCACGCTCAGGTGTTCTCCCAGGGCAATCGTGTGGCTCAGTTCGGTGACCTGCTCGAAATCCTGTCCGGCAAGTTTGGCGGAAAGCTCGGCATAAACCCAACCCAAGGCGGTAACATCCGCCGGACGCGCAGGCAGTAATCCAGTGGCCGCCACTGCGGTATCTAAGGCCCACGCCACCGTGCTACGATCTTCGGGTGCCCAGCCATAACGTACGTGCACCTCAACATTGCCCGCTTCACCGGCTTTACCGGCCAAAGTGCGTTCGAGAATGGCGTAGGCCCCCTGATTTCCCGAATGATTTTCCCCTGAGCCCAAATCCACGAAATCCGCCGTATGCAGCCACGTGCCGGCGTAAGCGCGAGTCGAAGCGTGTTCCGGAGCATAGCCCAGCTCCGCCATGATAACCGCACCCTGCTCGGAGTTTAGCTGATAATGGGTGCCATGCCGGTTGGGGCGATTGTCACCGGCGGCGGAATCAAACGAATCGCCATCGTATATACCCGCCTTGGCGATCCAGCCGCTGGGCGCGGTCCAGGCCAGCCGTGTGCCGATGGCGGGCACGTAGTAGGCGGGGCCGGTATTGACTACGTTGGCGGATATAAACGCCGGCCAGCCAAAGCCGCTGTTGATCAAAGCTCCCCCGGGGGTGGTGCAGGCAAACTCCTCGTCCGCCAGCAGCGCTCCCGAGCGCCACGACCAAGTAGCTCCGCCCGCTTCGACCCACCAACTATAGAGCCGCACCGTTTGATAAGCCTCGGCATTATCCACGGCTAAAAAATCACCGAGGATTCGTTCCGAAGGGCCCCGGCCTTCCACCCAATGCACGCTGGCGTAGGCCGACCAAGTCACTGATTTCGCCGCCGCCTTATCGGTCGACTGGGTCCATAAGGCATGGCCCAAAACGGTACCAAAGAGAGACTCCCGGCCAGCACCCTGGCCGGAAACGCCGCTAGAAGCATCGAGAGTGGCATCGAGGCCGACCACTAAACTACCCCCGGCTACACCGTACTCGCCCCCCGCCGAAAGGTTCGTAAAGCATGCTGCGCCGCAAAGTCCCGTTAGCAAAAGATGCTTGTATAACATTCCCTACTAATCGGGACGGGATGGGAAAACTTAAGCAGTTTAATGTAAACTCATTAAAACCCTGTTAATAAATACTTTAGTGCATATTAACGCACGTTATAGGCGCTGCTGGCGCTCACAGACCAAGCGCTTTTTGGCGGTAGTGCTCATCCGGGCGACCGGCGATGCGCTCGACTTGTGCAGCGGTCAGGAACTGGGGTTCGCCGCCCGAAAGGTTGGCCGCCCCGGCGAAAATCTCGGCGGCTTTCACCGCCATAAGGGTGGCGGCGAGGACCGCTTCAGGAGTGGCGCCAAGTGCGATCAGGCCATGGTTTTCGAGCAAGACCACCCGGGGCGGACGCGAGACACGTTTAATGTAATCTTCCACCGCAGTCTTGATGGTTTGGGAGAGCTTGAGGCCGGGATCGGTGTAGGGCACGAACACACTCTCGACTCCGCAGCAGACAATCTCATCGGGGAACAAACGGCGGGTGGCGAAGGTTCGCGCGTGGCGGGAGCAAAGCAGGGCATTGACCGCAATGGGATGGGTATGGCCGACGTAGTTTACCCCCGGCAAAGTTAGCAAGTAGGCATGGAAAATAGCCTCCACCGAGGGCTTTTTCATATCGGTGGAGACGCGCGCGGCAAAAAGCGCTTCGTCGACCGCAGTGTCCGTCATAGACTCGGCCGCAAGCAAGGGGAGCAGCTTGTCAAAGTGGCAGGTCGCGGTGCCGGGAACGGAAAGCGTGGCCAGGTTGGAGCCGGAGGCCTTGACCGTGAAGGTGGCCGCGTCATGCCGCATCGAAGTGTTGCCTTCACCGAGAATGGCTAGGCGGCGTTCTTCACGACCGAGTTGATGGGAAAGGGAAAGCAGGGCGTCGAGGGACATGATTTAAAGGAGAAGCAGGCGTTTTAAGGGGTAGGAAACAAAGAGGGAGCTTGTTACCCGTGAAACAAGCTCCCTTGAGAAGAAAAATCGCCCAGTCCCGCGCCTCGGCAGGGGACTGGGCGTGGCGAAAACCTAGAATGCTTTGCCGTCAGCCTTGGTGCCGCAGAGCGCGACCTCGATACCGAGTTCGGCGGCGAGCGCAGCCTTGGTATAAAGCGCAAGATCGGCGCCCTTGGCGGAGTTGGCGTAGGCCACCTGGATATGGTTGCTCTGATGGCGGGCCATCATCTGGTCGCGGGAAACGCCATAGGTCACGGCATGCATGATCGGCCACTGGTAAGTGGTTTCCTTCCAGCGACGCTCGGTCTCTTCCTGGGGCAGGCTGATGACCTTGGCGCGGCCCAGATCCATCTTGAGTTTGCCGTTCTCGACGAACACGCGGCTCCAGACGATCTCGCCGACCTTGGCGATGCCGCGGAGGGTGCCGCCGCCGAGGCGGAAATACATACCGGGCTGGCGCAACGAGTCGGAACCGGCCCAACCGTTGACATGGTGATCGGCCGGGGCGCTGCCCGAGATGAGGAATACCCAGACGTATTCCTTGGTCGTGCCGGACTTGTCCCAATCACCCCAGCGCAGATCGTGCAGGGTATTGGCGCGGGGCTGTTTGAGGGCCTTGTGCACGCGGTCGGTAAAGAGGCCGTCGAGGCCGGCGCATTCGTCGACCTCGTTGAAATGAGGGATGGGTTCGCCGTCGCGGATGATGGTGCCGTCGGCGCGTTTGACCGGAGGACGCTCGGTCGAGTTGAGCGTGCCCTCGACCAGATCGGAGGCGGGAAGGAGGTCTTTCAAACCTTGTTGATACTGGATGCCGATGGTCTCGCAGCCGAACTCGTCGGCGATGCGCACGGCGGCGATGTAGGTCTTGCACTGGAGGAGGACCTGGCGCTCGGTGAGCTCGGTGGCCTCGTCCTTGCCGAAGTGGAACTTGAGCCCCTTGTTCTTATACCACTCGAACACTTCCTGAGCCTCGGCGTCCGAGACTTGGGTGGTGGCGTAGTAGAGGGCGGATTGGGAGAGACGCTCCTTGTAAACGCCGGTCTGGAAGAGGAGCTCGTCGGGGATGATGGCGTTGTACATGCCCATGCAGCCTTCGTCGAAGACACCCATGATGGACTTCTTAACGCGCAGGTCTTCGGCCAGCTTTTTGGCCAGAGACTTGGCCTTGGGTGGCACGGTGGTTTTGGCCAGAGACTTGACGTGGGTGATCTTGTGTTTGGCGACGCCGGTTTTGAGCCAGCTTTGCAGGCCGCCGAGGAAGAGGGCGTCGTCGAAGTTTTCGCTCCAGAGGGTGGAGTATTTGACGCCGGCCTTGGTCAGCGAGCCATTGAGATTGAGCATGCCCACCAAGCCGGGCCAGGTGCCGGACCAGTTGGCGACATTGAGGATGGGGCCCTTGTGGGAGATGAGGCCATGCAGCAAGTGGTGCGAATACTGCCAGACGCACTCGGCGACGATGAGCGGGGCGGTCGGGTCGATGTTGGCGAACACC
>JAIXRU010000023.1 GCA_027485045.1 Opitutaceae bacterium
CTCCGTTCCATGGCGCCCGACGCCCACACCACCGACCACCTCAACATCAGCACCGCACGCAACGACCCCCGCCTCCTCCGCTTCGGTGCCTTTCTGCGCCGCTGGAACCTCGACGAGCTTCCCCAATTCTGGAATGTGCTTCGCGGTGAAATGAGCCTCGTCGGCCCGCGGCCCGAACGCCCGCACCATGTCGAGCGCCTCTCCAGCGAGATCCCCCATTACCTGCCCCGCCAGCTCGTGAAACCAGGCATGACCGGCTGGGCCCAGATCAACGGCCTGCGCGGAGACACCGACCTTCCCCGCCGCATCCAGCACGACATTTACTACATCGAGACCTGGTCGCCGTGGCTCGACCTGCAAATCCTCGCCCTCACGCTAGTGCGCTGGCGCAATCAAGCCGAGTTACCGTGAACGAAGCGCGCGCCGCCTCCCCCGCAACCGTTTACAGTCTCCGCATCCCGCTGTTAGTTTTTGCATGGGTGCTGCTGGCCCGGCTGGCTTTGATTATCACCCACGGTTCACCCGTGCCCTTTTGGGACGAGTGGAGCTTTGCGCCCAACCTCTACCTGCCGTGGCTCGAAGGAAAACTAAGCTGGCACGATCTGATCGCCCCCCATAACGAACATCGGCCGGCCCTCACCCGCATCCTCGCGCTCGCACTTTTTCAGCTAAATCACCATGTTTGGCCTGTCTGGATACAACTTTACTTCAACGCCGCGCTCCACGCCACCTGCGCTGCGCTCCTGGTCTCCCGTTTCTCCCTCGCTCCCGACAATCACACGCCAACCGTAAATGCCTGGATACTCGCTCTCGGCATCGGCTCCCTTTTCGCGCTGCCCGCCGGCTGGCAAAACGCGCTCTGGGGCTTCCAGTCCCAAGTTTATCTCGGCAACCTGCTCAGCCTCGCGGCCTTGATCGGCCTCCTGCTCTACCCGCCGCTAAGCGCCCGTTGGTGGCTCGGTTATTTATCCGCCGTTTTGGCCCTCTTTTCCCAAGGCTCAGGCGTTTTCGCCGCCGCAGTCGCACTGGTCTTCTCCGCCGCCTACACCCGTTTTTTCACCCCGGCCGGCAAGAGCCATCGGCACTGGATAGCACTTGGCCTCCTCCTCGTCGTAGTGGTTCTCGGTGTCTTGCTACGCGTTCAACATCAGGCGCACGACTCGCTTGCCGCTCAAACTCCCGGCCAATTTCTGGCGGTTTTCACCCGCTGCCTAAGTTGGCCCTACGTGAACTCCCCTTGGCCTTGGCTCCTCCTCCAAGCCCCGCTGCTCATACTGACCGTCCGCACCCTCCGCCAGCGCACCCGGCCCCCCTCGCTAGATCATCTGGCCATCGCCGTGGGCCTGCTCGTCATCCTTCACGCTTCCGCTGTCGCCTATACGCGGGCCGCCGGCCTGCCTGACGCCCGCCCGCTCTCCCGTTACCAGGACCCGCTCTTGCTCGGAGTCGCCGCCCAATTCTACGGCGTGCTCCGGCTCATCGCTCTTGCGCCCCGCCCTGCCCGCCCTGCCGCCCTCGTTTGGGCCGGCGTCCTCAGCGTCGGTTTGCTTGTCCTGACCACCACGAATCTGTCCTTAAACCTCCCCTACAAACGCGCCCAGAATCAAATCTCGCTTAGCGCCGTCCAAACCTACCTCGCCACCCATGACCCGGCCGCACTCGTAATAGAACCGGTCACGCTCGCCCCGCACCCCGATCCCGCTGTCCTGCGCGCACTCCTCGACGATCCGCGCCTGCGCCCGCTCCTGCCCCCCGAGTTTTTCGCCCCCAGCACCCTCAAAGCGGCCGCACCTGACGATACCCCCGCCGCCACGCCCGCCACTTCGCCACCTGTTTCCACGCTCCAAACGCCAGTGTCCACTTCCACTTCGTCCACCCCGACCCGTGCGGATTAAAGTGCTTCAGATAAACATCCCGGTTCGCGTCAAAAATTGCCGCCGCCATGGCCTCGCGATTTTTCGCCACACTGAGTCCCTTCAGATGCGTGATTTGTTGTCGGCCGTCATAGACCACCCGCCACCCCGCCCGCGCCACCCGGATGCAGAGGTCGAGGTCATCGCCATACATAAAAAACCGCTCGTCAAAAACCTGCGCCCGCCCGTCCGCCGCGCGCTCCGCCACCGCCTCGAAAACCGCCCGCCTCCCCAGCATAAAAACCCCCTTGATCGCCCCGACCTCATAAGCCCCCCCCACCGGTAAATGCGTGAGATTATACCCCGCCGCCCACGCCTGCTTGGAAAACCGCGCCGCCAGCCCGCTCGCCCGGCAAAAACCATCCCACAAGGTCGGTATGCTTCGGCGGCACGCCAGATCCATCTGCCCGTCGGCCATCACCAACCTCGGAGAAATCAAACCCAAGTCCGCCTCCGCCTGCACTCTGGCTACGCAATGCGACAGCGCCTCGACCGTGCACACCGTATCGGGATTCAAGAACAACACACATTCCCCGGTGGTCCGCTCGAACCCGAGATTATTGGCGCGGCCAAACCCCAGATTTTCCTTCGGCACCACATAATCCACCCAAGGAAACCCGTCCCGCACCACCGCCCCAGTCCCGTCGGAATCCAGCGAGTTGTCCACCACCACCACCTCCACCGTCCGTCCGTCGATAAAGCGAGGTAAAGGTCGGATACACGCCCCGATCTCATCAAACGATTTGTAAGCGACAACAATCACCGCCAGTAAAGGCGGCGCACTTAGGACCGGTGGCGAAAACGAAACGGAAGGGGGCATCGGCGGGTGTTTTTAAAGCAAGCCCGCTCACCCACTTTGAGCCAAGCCGCAAGCTTGCCCAGCCCGCCAGCAAACTTAGAATATCCTCTTCGCATGCAAACCAACACCCAAACCCCGTTTCCCATGCTGGGCCACTCCGCGCTCGTACCGCCGCTCTCGCTTCGCTGGATTGTGGGCTGCATGGCGGTATTTGTAGTGCTGCTGGTGCTGCGTAACCCCTACATGTTTCTTTATCCTCAGTTTTGGCACGAGGATATGATCGTTTTCTTTCAACAGCCGCGTGAACTTGGACTCGCCGCAATCATCACCCCCTACGCTGGATACCTCCATCTCTATCAAAGGCTTTCCGCGCTCGCCACCAGTCTGTTCCCGATCGAATTCACACCGCTGCTTTACACGCTGGCCGCCTTGGCCGGCTGGATCTGGGTGGCCACGCTCACCCTCACCTCTTCTGTATTCTTTGACCGCCGTTGGGCCTTCGGTGCCACTCTCGCACTCCTGCTCGTGCCAAGCCACGGCGAGATCTACCTTATACTAACCAATATCCAGTGGGTCTTTGGGGCTACCCTCGCACTCCTTCTGGTGGAGCGGACGCCGACCAAACTCCCTTGGCCGAAAATTCTTTTCGCCTGCGTCGCCGGTCTCACCGGTCCCTTTAGCTTTATGCTCGCCCCTGTCGCGTTGCTAAAAGGTGTAATCACCTACCGCTCCTTGCGGAAAATCGACTACGTCGCCCTCTCCGTCCTGCTAACTGCCGCTCTCCAGCTCGCCTTAGTGCTCACCTCTTCCGTCCGGATTCAACAGGCGGCCAACATCGACCATGGAAAACTGGCCCTAGGCTTCAGTCTCGGCGTCTTCCCAGAGATGTTCGGCACCTTCCTTACGTTTCCCGAGGATACCTGGCTGCGTCTCACCGGATCCATCGTCGGATTCATCGGCGCCGTGTGGGCCTGCGGAAGCCACCTCGCGGGAGCCAATACCCGTCGCTTCCTTATGATGGGCGGCGTGCTCGTGCTCTCCGCCGGAATGGTCAGTTGCTTCTCTGTCTACGGCGGCGCCCCACGCGCCTTTGGTAACGGCTCACGCTATTTATTCATCCCCTTTGTTATCTACACTTGGTGCCTGATCGATGCTTGGTCGCGTGCCCCACGCCGTCCCATTCATCAGTCCATCCCCATTGTACTTCTTTTCGCGCTTTTGATTCACAGCGCCGAAAAGCCTCTTGCCCCTCGTCAACGCATCGTCGAGTGGGCGCTAATCTGCCGGGATCTCAGACGCGGCAACACGGTCTATTTCCAAATTCCCCCTCACGCTGCCTGGATAACCCTTTCTCCCCTTCCAACGGATTAATGCTCCGCGCCCAAACTCGGCCCTTGCCGAGCATTTCCCTTTACCGGAATGCTCACCAGTCATGGATATCGCCATCGTCGGCCTCGGCTACGTCGGACTCCCCCTCTCCCTGCAATTCGCCCGGTCTGGCACTCGCGTCGTGGGACTCGACATCGACTCCGTCAAGGTCGAGGCACTCCTGGCCGGCCGAAGCTACATCCGCCATATTCCCTCCGAAACCGTTGCCTCGGCGGTAGCCACCGGCGCCTTCACCGCCACCACCGACTTCGCCGCTGCCCGTGATACGGATGCCGTCATCATCTGCGTGCCCACCCCGCTCGACCACCACCGCGAACCCGACCTCTCCTACGTACTCGCCACAGGCCGCGCCCTCGCCCCCTACTTGCGCCCCGGCATACTCGTCGCCCTCGAGTCCACCAGCTACCCGGGCACGACCGACACCGACCTGCGCCAAGTCCTCGAAGCCGGCTCCGGCCTCGTCGCCGGCCGCGACTTCCACCTCGCCTTCTCCCCCGAGCGCGAAGACCCGGGCAACCCGCTCTCCGACGTCGCCACCATACCGAAACTGGTCGGCGGCCTTACCCCCGCCTGCACCACCGCCGCCCTCGCGCTCTACCGCCGCGCCATCGCCCGTGTTATCCCGGTTTCCGACTGCAAAACCGCCGAGGCCGCCAAGCTCCTGGAAAACATCTTCCGCTCCGTGAACATCGCCTTGGTCAACGAACTCAAGATCGTTTATTCGGCCATGGGCGTCGACATCTGGGAGGTCATCGCCGCCGCCAAGACCAAGCCCTTCGGCTTCATGCCCTTTTACCCCGGTCCCGGCATCGGCGGTCACTGCATACCGGTCGATCCCTTTTACCTCACCTGGAAGGCCCGCGAATTCGGCCTGACCACCCGCTTCATCGAACTCGCCGGCGAGGTCAACGAAGCCATGCCCGCCCACGTCGTGCGCCGTGTCGGCGAAGCCCTGAACTCCCGCAAAAAGGCCGTCAACGGCAGCCGCATCATCATCGTCGGCCTCGCTTACAAACCCGATGTCGACGACATCCGGGAAACGCCCTCCTTCCACCTCATGAACCTGCTGCACGCTCAAGGTGCCCTCGTCGATTACTACGACCCGTTTGTCCCCGTAATTCAGCCGACCCGCGAAAACCCGCATTGGGCCGGCCATGCCTCCGTCCCCTTTACCGCCGAAACCTTCGCCTCCGCCGATGCCGTGGTCATAGCCACCGCCCACCGCGAAGTGGATCACCGCCAGATGTTAGCCTGGTCCCCCCTGCTCATCGACACCCGCGACGCCATCCGCACCCAGTCCACCGAAGCGCTGCCTGCCGATCTCGCCGCCAAACTCGTCCACGCCTGACCGCCCACGCGTGCCACCGGCATTCCTGCCTGTGCTCCGACTTCCACCTTCCGTTTCCGCACTTCAGACCTTTCAGTTTTTCAGCCTTTACACATTTCCGCCTTTCCCATGCCCGCCCCCGCCCTCCCTCCGCCGCCCATCGCCGTCGTCGGCTGCGGTTATTGGGGTAAAAATCTGGTCCGCAACTTCCACGCCCTCGGCGCACTCCGCCTCGTCGTCGACGCCACCCCCGCCGGACGGGCGACCGCCGCCGCCCTGGCCCCCGACATCGAAGTCTCCGCCGACTTCGATGCTCTCCTCGCCCGGCCCGATATCGCCGCCGTCGCCCTCGCCACTCCCGCCGCCACCCACCACGCGCTCGGTCGCCGCATCCTAGCCGCCGGCAAAGATCTGTTCGTCGAAAAACCCATGGCCCTCGACCTCGCCGAGGGTCAGGACCTCGTCAACACCGCCACCCGGCTAAGCCGTATTCTCCAAGTCGACCACCTGCTCGAATACCACCCCGCTTTCACCCGTCTCCACGAGCTCGCCGCCGCCGGACGCTTCGGCCGCCTGCTCCGCCTCCATTCGCATCGCTTGAATTTCGGCAAAGTCCGCACCGAGGAAGACTCGCTCTGGAGCCTCGCCCCGCACGACATCGCCATGCTGCTGCGCCTCGCCGGCCGCGCGCCCGTTTCCGTGTCCTGCACTGGCCACTACGCCCTCGGCACCCTGCGCGCCGACACCGCCCTCGCCCGCCTCGACTTCGGCGACGGCCTCGAAGCCCACCTCTTCTGCAGTTGGCTTCAACCCCTCAAAGAGCAACGCCTCGTCCTCGTCGGCGAAGCCGGCATGGCCGTTTTCGACGATACCGCCCCACCCGACCGCCGCCTCGCCCTCCACGCCCGACACGTCACCTGGGAAAACGGCGCCCCCGTCCTCCACGACGCCGAGCCAGAATACCCCACGCTCCCGCCCGGCGAACCCCTCCGCGCCGCCTGCGCCGACTTCCTCCATGCCGTGACCACCCGAGAAGCCCCTCAAACTGACGGCCCCAGCGGCCAGCGCGTGCTCACTGTCCTCGATGCCTGCCGCCGCTCCATGCTCGCCGACGGCACCCGCGTCCCGTGCCTGCCTCACACCACCCACCATGAGTGACAACACCGTCTACATTCACCCCACCGCCGTCGTCGATCAACCCTGCGAAATCGGCCCGGGCACGCGTGTCTGGCACTTTGTCCACGTATGCTCAGGCGCGCGCATCGGCCGCGACTGCTCCCTCGGACAAAACGTCATGATCGGCGACCACGTCGTCATCGGCGACCGCGTTAAAATCCAGAACAACGTCGCCGTCTACGCCGGCGTCACCCTCGAAGACGAGGTCTTCCTCGGCCCCTCCTGCGTGCTCACCAACGTCTCCAACCCCCGCTCGCAAGTCGTCCGCCGCGCCCTTTACGAAAAAACCCTCCTCCGCCGCGGCGCCAGCGTCGGGGCCAACGCCACTATCGTCTGCGGCATCACCCTCGGCCGCTACGCCTTCGTCGCCGCCGGTGCCGTCGTCACCCGCGACGTCCCCGACTACGGCTTCGTCGTCGGCGTCCCCGGTCGCCAACGCGGCTGGGTCAGCCGCCACGGCCACCCCCTCCGCCAGCCCGACGCCACAGGTACTTACACCTGCCCCGAGTCCGCGCTCCGCTACCGAGAGACCTCCCCTGGTTTACTCCGCTGCCTTGACCTCGACGAAGACGCCCCGCTACCCCCCGCCCTGGCCACCGGGCAAAAACCCTACCGCACCTTTAAAAACTCCGAAAATATGAGAGCGGAAAAACTGAAATCATAAATCCTGCCGATCAGCGTTCCCACGTTTCCGCCTTTCAGCGTTTCAAAATTTTCGCGTTTCCGCTTTTTCCAACCATGCCCGTCCCCCTCCTCGACCTGAACCGCCAAAACGGCCCGCTCCACGCCGAGCTCATGGCCGCCGCCGAACGTGTGCTCCGCTCCGGCCACTTCATTCAAGGCCCCGAGGTCGAGGCCTTCGAACACGAATGCGCCGCCGCCCTCGGCGCGCCCCACGCCATCGCCGTCTCCTCCGGCACCGACGCCCTGCTCGTCGCCCTCATGTCCCTCGACATCGGCCCCGGCGACGAAGTCATCGTCCCGTCTTTCACCTTTTTCGCCACCGCCGGCAGCGTCGCCCGCCTCGGTGCCACCCCGGTCTTCGCCGACGTGTGCCCCGCCTGTTTTAATCTCGACCCCGCCGACGTCGCCCGCCGCATCACTCCGCGCACCAGCATCGAGGCGGTGACCAGGGCCACGATCACCGCCGCCCAGCCAACGAGCAGGGGCACGCTCATCGGTGCCGCCGCGGTCGTGATCGATTCGTTTCTCTCCAACAGAAGTGGAAAGGACACCAGCGCCAGCGGATCGGATC
>JAIXRU010000093.1 GCA_027485045.1 Opitutaceae bacterium
GGCGCTTAACCGCCGCCGGGTTCGCGGCTCAGGCGGTGCCCGCGCGTCTCTTTGCCACCGCCAAACGCAGCGCCTACGTGATTTACGTGGGCGACAAAACTCCATCTGAGCCGACGCGCTGAGTTTTTACCGCCGGGCGATTTTTTCGCCGTGCGCCCGACGCCTTCCCTCGTTCAAAAAAGCCCCATGTCCGTGCCCACCGCCGCCTCCGACGCTCCCGCGCCCAAGCTCACCCCGATGCTCCAGCAGTATTTCGAGGTGCGGCGCGGCCTGCCCAAGGACACGCTGCTGCTCTTTCGGCTGGGCGATTTCTACGAGCTGTTTTTTGACGACGCGATCGACGCCTCCCGCCTGCTCGGGCTTACCCTCACCAAACGCGGCGACCACCCCATGGCGGGGCTGCCCTTTCACGCCGCCGACGGCTACGTGAACAAGCTGCTCACCGCCGGGCGCAAGGTCGCAATCTGCGACCAGGCCGAGCCCGCCGTGGCGGGAAAACTGGTGCGCCGCGCGCTGACCCGTATCCTTTCTCCGGGCACGACGCTGGACGCCAAACAGCTCGACGCCGGGCGCAACCACTACCTGGCCGCGCTCCACGCCGACCGCTCGGGGCTGCACGCGGCGTGGCTCGACCTCTCGACCGGCGATTTCCGCCTCGCCTCCGAATCACGCCCCGAGGACTTGCTGCCGGTGCTCACCGCGCTCGACCCGCGCGAGCTGGTGTTGCCCGAGGGCCAGTTGGAAAAATGGCGTTCCGCCCCGCACGATCAGACCGCCGCGCACGCCCTCGCCGCCTTCGCCGCCGGGCGGGCATTGACCGAGCTGCCTGCATATCAATTCGAGGCCGCCACCGGCTTGCGCGCCGTGATCTCGACCCTCGGCGTACTCAACTTGGAAGGTTTTGGGATTCCCTCCGACCACGTCGCGCTGGGGCCGGCCGGGTCGCTTGTCCTCTACGTGACGGAAAACCTCTGCGCCAAACCGGAGAATCTGCACCGCCTGCAACTCCACCGCAGCGCGGCGACCCTCCTGCTCGACCCCGCCACACTGCGGAATTTGGAGATTTTCGCCTCCACCCGGGGCGAGCGTTCGGGGTCTTTGCTGGCCGCGATCAATCGCACCCGCACCGCGCCCGGCGCGCGTTTGCTGGAGACCTGGCTGGCCGCGCCGCCGCAGGATTTGGCCGAGATCCGCCGACGCTCCGCCGCCGTGGGCGCGCTGCTCGCCGCGCCCGGCCCGCTGGCCGAGCTGCGCGAAGCGCTCACCCAGGTGCGCGACCTGCCGCGCATCCTTGGCCGCCTGCAAAACCGGCTGCGCAATCCGCGTGAACTGGGTGGCGTGCGCGATACGCTGGCGCAGGTTCCGGCTCTGCACGGAGCTCTCGCCGCTTTCGGCGAAAAATCGCAAATCTCAGATTTCAAAGCTCAAATTCAAGAACTGCCCGTCCTGCGCGATTTACTTGCCCGCGCTCTGGCCGACGAACTCCCGGCCGATCTGGCCGATGGCAACTTGATCCGCGTCGGCTACGACGCCGAACTCGACCGCCTGCACACCCTCAAGACCGGCAACCGCGCCTGGCTCTCCGAGTTGGAAGCGGCCGAGCAGGCGCGCACCGGCATTCGCAGCCTTAAGGTCAAGTTCACCAATAATTTCGGTTACTACATCGAGATTACCAAGGCCAACCTGCACCTGGTTCCCGCCGACTACATCCGCCGCCAGACTACGGTGAATGGCGAACGTTACGTGACCGATGCGCTGCGCGTGAAAGAAAAGGAGATCCTCTCGGCCGACGACACTGCCCTGGCTCGCGAGCATGAGCTTTTCGCCACCTTGGTCGCCGCCGTGTTGGATGAATCCATTGCCCTGACCAAGACCGCCCAGGCGCTGGCCGAGCTCGATGTGCTGGCCGGTTGGGCCGAGCTGGCGCGCGAGTGGGATTACTGTTTGCCGGAGTTTGTCGAGGAGCCGGTTTTGGAAATCACCGCCGGTCGGCATCCGGTGGTGGAGCAGATGTTGCGCGACCCCGCGCGAGCCACCGGTTCGCAGGCCTTCGTGCCTAATGACACGCGGCTCTCCGCCACCGCCGACCAGCTCGCCTTGCTCACGGGGCCGAACATGGCGGGCAAGTCCACCTACATTCGCCAGATCGCGCTGATCGCGCTGCTCGCCCATGTGGGTTCGTGGGTGCCCGCCACGGCTTGCAGGCTCGGTTTGGTGGACCGGATTTTCTCCCGCGTGGGTGCGAGCGACGACCTGGCGCGCGGCAATTCGACCTTCATGGTCGAAATGAACGAGACGGCCAACATCCTCAATCATGCGACCGACCGTTCGCTCATCATCCTCGACGAAATCGGACGCGGCACCTCGACCTACGACGGCCTTTCCATCGCTTGGGCGGTGGTGGAGCACTTGCACGCCGACCCCGAGCGCGGGCCGCGCACCCTGTTTGCCACCCATTACCAGGAGTTGACCCAGTTGGAAAAACACCTGCCGCGCCTGCGCAACTACTCGGTGGCGGTGAAGGAGTGGAACGATGACATCGTTTTCTTGCGCCGGGTGGTGGCGGGGCCGGCCGAGCGCAGTTTCGGTATTCAGGTGGCGCGACTGGCCGGGTTGCCGCCTAGTGTGATTGATCGGGCGAGGGCCATTCTGGCCAAGCTGGAGGGTGACGAGACGGCGGTGGAGCTGCCCGCAGCGCCC
>JAIXRU010000305.1 GCA_027485045.1 Opitutaceae bacterium
GTCGAAATCCTGAGGCGCGCCAAAGCCTGCGGCGTGCGCGTCACCGGCGAAGCCTGCCCCCATCACATCGCCCTGACCGACGACTTCCTCGCCACCTACGACACCCACTTCAAGATGAACCCGCCGCTCCGCACCGAGGCGGACCGAGTCGCCATCATCGCCGGTCTAAAAGACGGCACCCTTGACATCCTCGCCACCGACCACGCCCCGCACACCCCGGACGAGAAAGACCGCGAATTCGACCTCGCGCCCAACGGCATCCTCGGCCTCGAAACCGCCCTCGCCGTCTCGCTCGAAATCATGGTGCGGCCAAACAAATTCAAACTCGAGACCGTGATAGACCTTTGGACCCGCAAGCCGGCCGAATTGCTAAAACTCCCTGCCGGCACCCTCGCCGAGGGCGCCCCCGCCGACCTCGTGCTTTTCGACCCCGACGCCGAGTGGACCTACGACGCCAAGGCTGGTTTCTCCAAATCTCGCAACAGCCCCTGGCACGGCCAAAAACTCCGCGGCCGCGTGCAACAGACCTACGTGTCCGGCAAACTCGTTTACGCCGACGGCAAGATCGTCGCGCGCTAACCTCGCCCGACAGGCTGCCGTGACAGGATAGGGGGGATTGCGAGACGTTGTCTGCGCGGTCTTCTTCGTTTTATTGTCCGCCACCAATGGCCGTGCGTTACGGACAGGTTAACTTTAAGCCCCGTACCTCCCTCCGCTTGACCGGCGCTTTGGGGGACGAGCACGGTGGCGCTTATGCCCGTCGCCACCACGTCCCCTATCGCGGACTATACCCTCAGTAGCTGGCGGCGCGGAGCTTCGCTCTATCTTGAGCATCCCTTCATCAACGGAGCACGCTGGTTCCGCTACATGTCCCGCCGACTTTGGCCCGGGCGCGTCCTGCGTTTCACCGACGGCTCGGGTAACCGCTATCTTTCGATGAAGAATAACTTCACGTCGTTTGCCGTCGCCGTGCTTGGCGAACGCGATCCGAATGTGATGCGTTTCCTCCGCCGCTGGGTGCGCCCCGGCTTCGTCGCCTGCGACATCGGAGCCAACATCGGCACCTACACCGTGCCGCTCGCCCGCCTCGTCGGTCCCGCCGGGCATGTCATCGCCTTCGAGCCCAATCGCCCCACCTGCGCCTGCCTGCGGCAAAACATCCGCCAAAACCGTCTGGCTAATGTCACCCTCGTGCGCGCCGCCGCCGGACCGGAATGCGGTATGGCCGGCCTCATCGTTACCGCCGATAATCTCGGAGAAGTGCACCTCTCACCCCCCGGCGGAGCCGAGACCGCCCGCGTGCGTGTTACCACCGTGGACGCCGAAGTCACCCGCCTCGGGTTGCCACACGTTAACTTCATTAAAATCGACGTCGAGGGCTTCGAGCTCGCCGCTTTGCGCGGTGCCGCCGTCACCCTAAGCCAAAACGCGAACCTCATCGTGCAGACCGAGATCGTGCCCGCCCACTCGGCCCGTTATGGGTTCGATGTCTCGGATCTCGTAAGCTTTTTCGCCGCACTCGGCTATTATCCGTTCACCTGCGACCAGCTCGGTCGTTTCCATCCGGTGGACACTGCCGCACCGGGGCCCGAAGCCGACTGGTTTTGGGCTCGGGCGGCTGACGTCTTCGACTGATTTCGCCCCGTTGATTCGGGTCGGCTGAGCGGGGGAGGCGTTTGCAGGCTTGGGTGCGTCAGAGGGAGCTGTGCTTCCGGTTGACGTTGGCGAACTGGGTAAGCCCGGGGAGGCCTTTGCCGAACACATTCAAGCCTTCTACCCCGTCCGTAAGGCCATCGTCACCTACTTTGGTTGCCTACACTCTTATTACTAGATAACTTACTAATGAAAAGATTGATGGCTCTGGTATGGCATTTTTTCTTGTCATCTACCCCGGTTACCATATCCAGTATGGCATCGTGAAAATGACCATGCACATCGATGAGAAGTTACTCGCCCGCGTCATGAAGGACTACGAGTTTCCCAGCAAGACCGAGGCCGTGGAGGCCGCCCTCCGCGAGATGGACCGTCAAATGCGCATCCGCGAATTCCGTAAAAACGGCCTCGGCCTCACGCCCGACGAATTGGGCAACGCCGTGGATCCGAACTACGACGTTAATCTCGGTCGTAACGTGTATCTGTCCGGTTACGCTGCCGAGGAGCCAGCACCCTATGGATCTTCCGATCCTCGTTGATAGCAGCGTGTTCATCCGGCTCCTGCGGCGGCGGCTCGATCCTGCCGCCGTTTTGTTTGAGCATTACGACACCGTGAACCTAGTCACCTGCGGCATGGTCCGCCTGGAGGTGCTGCGCGGCATGCGCGAGCCCCGCGCCAGTCGACGCCTGGAGGAGTTCATGGAAGTCATGCAATATGTGCCGACCGACGAACGCCTCTGGCGCGAGGCTACCGATCTCGCGTGGCGCATCGACCGCGCAGGCCAGACCATCCAAGCCACCGACGCGCTCATCGCCGCCGCCGCCCTGCGCAAGGGCGCGTCGGTGCTTACGCTCGACTCCGACTTCAGCCGCGTGCCCGGTCTGCATGTCCTGGCATTGCCGGATCACCTTTGATCCCGGAACGGAACCGCTATCCGGGATAAACCGGCTTACGGAGTGGCGGCTTTCCGGTTGGCGTTGGCGAACTGGCCGAGTTGCACGCTTTGCGCGATGAAGCTGTAGGGGATCGACACCGTGGCACTGAGTTCGGACTGACGGGCGCTCACCGTCATGCGCACGGAGCCGCCGTCGGTGTAGGCTTTTTTGAGCGAGGCGATGCGCCCGCTCACATCGGGGTCGCTAAGGTTCAGCCGCAGCTCGCTCGTTACCATATCGACGATTTTTGAGCCGGTAATGGTGGCCACAAACACTTCCCCATCCTGGAAATTCGACGGGACGGCGTCGGCCAAGGGCTTCTGGGCGCGGAGCACGGGCAGCTTTTGGCGCAAGGCGTCCTCGTTCATCGCATACACCAGGTTGCCGTCCACCACGCCGTAGTATTGCAGTTGGGTCGTGGTCTCGCCTTTGAGCGAAGATGTGGTGGTCACACCGCCGAAAGTGATGCCATCGATGGTGAGCACGTTTTCCTTAAGCTCTTGCTTAAGCTCGGGCATGGGCGCGTTCGGGGCCATCACGGCCAAGGCGGAGAAAAGGGAATGGTTAAACTGTTTACCCAAACCGATGCCATCCCGGTAAAGCGCGCTCACCGAGGCCGGTGAAAACTGCCCGGTCTGCACGCCAAACAACTCGACGACCGGCGGTTTTCCGGGTTCCGGCAAGCGCATGTCGAGCGTCATCACCACTCCGCCATCCGTCTGGGCGGCGTAGGTCAGGAAGCTGGTCTTGGCTCGCTTCAGGCTCGCGGAAACAGCCGGGAAATCCACTGCCGCCGCTTTGTCCAGGAAGCCGCTCACGAACTCGATTTGCCCGGTCATGTTTTGCCGCACGACCGCATTCATCAGCGCATCGGCGGAAACAAAAGAGGCTACGCGGGGCGTCGGACCGGCGGGATAGCGCGTGAGTTTACCGAGCGCGCTGTCGGGCAGAAACTGGGCGGAGTAATCCAAGGAGATGCCCTGTTCGTTGAAATCAAGTGATGCTCCGCCGGAGTGGAGCTCGGCGAGGTAGCTCCAAAAAATATCGTAGTAGGCGGCGGCGGCTTTTTGCTCGGCGGGTTCGCGCTTGGCGATCTGCGCCTGCAACTTGGGCCATAGGAGTTCTTTGGCACGGACGAGCAACGCGGGGGTGGCTCGGCCCCAGGCACGAAGTTCGGCGGTTTGCGGGCGGTTGATGTAGGCGAGCAGGGCGTCGGGTGCCTTGATCTTGGCGAAGTCGGCGGCGTCTTTCGCGATCCAGGTCCACTCGCCGCGGACTTCGAGGACCAGGCCGCTCTTGGCCAGGGCGGTCGCGATTTTACCCGCAGGCTTGAGCTTGGCGAAACCCACGAGGGCGGGCTTGGGGTTTTCGAGTTCGGACGGGTTGATCTCCAGCATGGCCACACCGAGATTGGCCTCCAACGCGAGTTCGGAGAACTCAGGGTAGCCGTAGGGGGTGAGCTTAGGCAGAACCATGCGCAACATGCCCGCCTCGGGCACGGCGGCCATGAGCTTGTCGAGATCGCCCATAATCAGCTTGGGGTGACGCATCGAATAAACCGCCTGCACGCCCTCCAATTCGGTGAGCTGTCCGGTGAAAGGCAGCGGCGGGGTGGCCTCGGCCGTGGCCTTCGGTTTGCAGGCGGAGCCAAACAACAAGGCGATGCCGAGGGCGACACAGCCGAAACCAACTAGGAGCGGACGACGAGGGGAGGACATAAAGGGAAAGGACGGAGGACAAAAGCCCTCCGTCGGGAGGTGGGGGTTTGGAGCGTAACGGGCGTTGGCTTAGCCCGCGAGGACTTCGGCGAGTTTGGCGGTGTTTTTGCCGCCGCCCATCGCGAGGTCGGGTTTGCCGCCGCCCTTGCCGTCGAGCTGGGCGGTGAGGGCCTGGATGATCTTGCCCGCGTTTTTGCCGGCCTTGATCGCGGCCGGGCTGCACAGGGCGACCACGCTGGCTTTGTCACCGATAACTGCGCCAAGCTGCACCACGCCTTCGCCGAGCTGGCCTAGGACTTGCGCGCCGAGGTTGCGAAGGGCTTCGGCACCGTCGGAGGCGACCACGGCGGATACGAAGGGCAGTCCATCGCGCTCGGTCGCGGAGGCGACGAGCGTGGCGGCCTGGGCGGCGGCGGCGGCTTGTTCAAGCGCGGCGAGCTTTTTGACCTGCTCGGCCTTTTCGGAAAGAAGGCTGGCGAGACGTTGTTCGAGCTGGCTGAGCGGTGCGCCTACCTTCTCGGCGAGGGCTTGCAGGCGGGCTTGTTCGCCGGCCACGTAATCGTAGGCAGCCTGGCCGCAGACGGCTTCGAGGCGGCGGGTGCCCGCCGCGACCGCGCCTTCGGAGACGATCTTGAAGAGACCGATTTCGCCGGTGGTGTTGGTGTGGGTGCCGCCGCAGAGCTCGCGGGAGTAGCCGCCGATATCGACCACGCGCACGCGTTTGCCGTATTTCTCGCCGAAGAAGGCGAGCGTGCCCTTGGGTTTGGCGTCGAAGTCGGTCTCGTAGCCTTTGACCTCGGCGTTATCGAGGATGCGCCAGTTGACGATGTGCTCGATCTCGCGGAGCTGGGCCGGAGTGACGGCCTCAAAGTGGGCGAAGTCGAAACGCATGCGGTCGGGGGCATTGAGCGAACCGGCCTGGCGCACGTGGGTGCCGAGCACACGGCGCAGGGCGAAGTGCAGCAGATGCGTGGCGGTGTGGTGGCGCTGGATGGCGCGGCGGTGAATCATGTTCACCCCGGCTTCGACCACGGTGCCGACGAGAGAATCGAGGAACTCGGCGGTGATGGGCGCGGAACCGCGCGGGGCGGTGGGGAGGAGGCGACCTTCGAGGTTGGAAACGTGGTGCAGGTAGCGTCCGGCCTTGTCCTTGATGGTGTCGCCGATCTGCACGGCCTGGCCCTTCGCGAGCAGCACGCCGCAGTCGCCGAGTTGTCCGCCCATTTCGGCGTAGAACGGAGTCTCGTTGAACACGAGGTAGGTGTCGTCGCCCGAGTGCACGACATCGGTGACGGTGACGGCGTAGGACTGGGATTTGTCGATCACGTAGCCGATGAACGGCGTCGGCTTGGCCTCGGCGGCCTCCGCGCCTTCGGTGGCGGCGACGACGATTTCCTTCTTGGTGGAGGCGCGGCCGCGGTTGCGTTGCTGCTCCATCAGCACCTCGAACTCGGCGGTGTCCACGGTGAGCCCGCGCTCGGTGGCGAGCAGCTGGGTCATGTCGAGGGGGAAGCCGTAGGTGTCGTAGAGTTCGAAGGCGAGGGAGCCGGGAATGACGGCTGCGCCAGCGGCCGCCTTGACGAAAATCGCCAACCCGCGCTCCAGCGTCCGCCCGAAGCTCTCTTCCTCACTCTTGATCACGCGGCGGACGATGTCCTGGCGCTCGACCAGCTCGGGGAACACCGCGCCGAGGCTCTCGACCACGGGGGCGACGAGTTGCTCGAAAAAGCCGGTCTTCAGGCCGAGCTTGGTGCCGTAGAGGATGCCGCGACGGAGGATGCGGCGGATAACGTAGTTGCGGCCTTCGTTGCCGGGCATGATGCCGTCGGCGATGGCGCAGGAGATGGTGCGGGCGTGATCGGCCAGCACGCGGAAGGCGATGTCGGTGTTTTCCTGCTCGGTGAGGCCTTCGCGCTTGGTCGGCACGGTGCCGGCGTAGGTCTTGCCCGAGAGCTGCGTGACCTTGGCGAAGAGGGGCGCGAAGACGTCGGCGTTGTAGTTGGAAGGCTCGGGCGTGAAGTCGGTGCAGTTTTTGGTCGTGGCGAGGATGCCGGCGACACGCTCAAAGCCCATGCCGGTGTCCACGTGCTTGGCGGCGAGGGGAGAGAAGGTGCCGTCGGCGTTGGCGTTGAACTGGATGAAAACGTGGTTCCAGATTTCGATACAGCGGGGCGAGGAGGCGTTCACACCCTTGCGGCCTTCGACCTCGTCGTCGGAGGGGAGCAGGTTGAAATGGATTTCGGAGCAGGGGCCGCAGGGGCCGGTGTCGCCCATCTGCCAGAAGTTGTCCTTGCGGTTGCCGTGGACGATGTGGATCGCGGGGTCGAGGCCCTCGGCTTTGAAAAGTTCGATCCAGATCGCATTGGCCTCGTGGTCGAATTCGGAGGGATCACCGGGCTTGGGCGCGTAAACCGTGGCGAAGAGGCGCTTGGCGGGAATGCCCCAGACCTTGGTGAGCAGGTGCCAGCCCCAGGTAAGCGACTCCTTCTTGAAGTAATCGCCGAAGGACCAGTTGCCCAGCATCTCGAAGAGGGTGTGGTGGGAGGTGTCGTAACCGACGTCTTCGAGGTCGGTGTGTTTGCCGCCGGCGCGGATGCATTTCTGGGTGTCGGCGGCGCGGGTGTTGGACGCGGGGCGGGCGCCGGCCCACTTGGAAACGTCGGCCTGTTTATCGCCGAGGAAAATGGGCACGAACTGGTTCATGCCGGCGTTGGTGAAGAGCAGTCCAGGCGAGTCGGGCAGGAGCGACGACGAGGGCACGATCGTGTGCTGCTGGGCGTGAAAAAAATCGAGGAAGGACGGGCGGATCTGCGCGGAGGTCATTGGCCGGAAGAGGAAGAAAAAAAGGGGAAGGGAACAGGGGGCGAGACTGCGGCAACCGACACCGGTTGCCGCAGTCTCAAGTGA
>JAIXRU010000158.1 GCA_027485045.1 Opitutaceae bacterium
AGAAACCACCAGCGACTACGACAAGGAGAAGCTCCAGGAGCGCCTCGCCAAGCTCGCCGGCGGCGTCGCCGTCATCAACGTCGGTGCCACCACCGAGTCCGAGATGAAGGAAAAGAAGCAGCGCGTGGAAGACGCCCTGCACGCTACCCGCGCCGCCGTGGCCGAGGGCATCGTGTCCGGTGGTGGTGTCGCCCTCCTGCGCACCGCCAAGGCCGTTGACGCCGTGATCGCCGCTCTCGAAGGCGACGAGAAGCTCGGCGCCCAGATCATCCGTCGCACCGTCGAGGCCCCGCTCAAGCAGCTCTGCTTCAATGCCGGCGTCGAAGGCGCGGTTGTTGTCCAAGCCGTCCTCGCCTCCAAGGGCGCGAATGGCTACAACGTCGCGACCGGTGTTTACGAAGATCTCGTCAAAGCCGGCGTGGTCGATCCTACCAAGGTAGTTCGCACCGCCTTGCAGAATGCCGCGTCCATCGCGGGTCTTCTCCTCACCACCGAGTGCATCATCACCGATGCCCCCGAGAAGGATAAGGCTCCTGCTGGCGGCGGCGGCCATGGCGGCGGCGGTATGGGCGGTATGGACTACTAAGTCCGCGCTCATCCCGGCGTCTCGAAAACGCTTCGCCAAAAATCAAAACCGGCGCTCCTCACGGGGTGCCGGTTTTTTATTAGGGATTTTGGTAAAATACCCCGACCTTTTCGAAAGCGGAGCCTACATGGACCAAGACAGCTTTTCCTTTCAGATATTGCTTTTTTTTCTCTTGGGTCACTGTGAGAGGCATCACGGTTGTTAATAACACGATGATCACTACAGGTCGTGCTTTGTTCTGGTCGGGATAACAATATGTTGTGGTCTTGGCTGTCTTCATTCGACGCCAGCCTCCCCATTTCCCCCGCTTCACTCCTATGGCCTCGCCACTCACTTCCGTTTCGTCTTCCACTGAAATTCTCCTGCCCGGTCTCTTCGGACGGCCCAAAAACGAGGGCCTCCTCAACCGTGCCATCCCAGCCGATGCCCGCATGGTCGTAAAGCGCGACGGCACTCGCGCCCGCTTCGATCTCAACAAGATCACCCGCGCCGTCGCCCTCGCCTTTTACGAGGTCGTCACCAAGGGCGCTGATAACCCCTACCGCGACGACATTCTGGCCTGCTTCGGCCTCGACAGCGACACCTTCATTGAAGTCACCAAAATCGCCGAGGGCGCTTCGCTCATGCTCGAGCTTTTCTACCGCGACGGCAAACACCCCTCCATCGACCAGGTACAGGACGGCGTGGAAAAAGCCATCGCCGCCGCCGGCCGTTGGGACGTCGCCCGCGCCTACATCCTCTACCGCGCCCGCCACGCCGAACGCCGCCTCGCCCGCTACGACGACAACGGCCTGGCCGACTACATCGCCATGGCCAAATACGCCCGCTACCGCCCCGAGCTCGGCCGTCGTGAGGTTTTCCACGAGGGCGTCGAGCGCGTGCGCGAAATGCACTTCAGCTTCTTCGCCGACAAACTCGCCTGCTCGCTTCCGACCGAACTCCCCGCCGCCGTAGCCGAACTAGCCGGCGACAACGCCGCCCTGCTCGCCTCCGCATTGGGCGGTCGCGACCTGCGCAAGATCATCACCGAGGCCTTCCGCCAGGTGGCGGTCAAAAACGTGCTGCCCAGCATGCGCTCGATGCAGTTTGGCGGGAAAGCCATCCTCACCAATCACAGCCGCATGTTTAATTGCAGCTACTCCAACGTCGATCGGGTGGAGTTTTTCCGCGAGTATTTCTACCTCTTGCTCAGCGGCTGCGGCGTCGGTTTCTCGGTGCAAAAACACCACATCGCCATGTTGCAGCCGTTACCCGCACGCGGCGCGGAAAACGACCTGCCGGTCTGGCACTACCGCATCGCCGACACCATCGAGGGCTGGTCCGACTCGCTGGACGCGCTCTTCCAGTCCCACTACGAAGGCAAAAAGATCGAGTTCGATTACTCCTCCATCCGTCATCGCGGCGCTCCGCTGCGCACCTCCGGCGGCAAGGCCCCTGGCCATCTCCCGCTCAAAAAGGCCCTGCATAAGGTCGAGCACATCCTCGAGCACGCCGCCGGCCGTTCCCTGCGCCCGATTGAGGTTTACGACATCAACATGTTCATCGCCAAGGCCGTGCTCGCCGGTGGTATCCGCCGCTCGGCCACGATCTGCCTTTTCTCGCCCGACGACGAGGAGATGATCAACGCCAAGACCGGCAACTGGTTCGAGAAAAACGCCCAGCGCGCCGCGTCCAACAACTCCGCCGTGGTGCCCCGCAGCGACAACTACGCCGAGCAGTTCAAAAAACTCTTCAAGGCCCAGAAGGAATTCGGCGAGCCCGGTTTTTACTTCTGCGACAACCCCGAGGCCGGCTGCAATCCCTGCGCCGAGATCGCCCTCCTGCCCGTGGTGGACTGGGACCTCTCGCCCGAAGAGGTCGAAAAACTCTACGCCAACGGCTATCGCGGCGACCTGCCCGGCACCACCCGCCTCTCCGGTTTCCAGCACTGCAATCTCACCACCATCAACGGCCGCGCCGTGCAGACTGCCGAGGACTTTTACCGCGCCTGCATCACCGCCACCGCCATAGGCACCCTCCAGGCCGCCTACACCGACATGCCCTACCTCGGGCCCATCACCAAACTCATCAACGAGCACGACGCCCTGCTCGGCGTCTCGATCTGCGGCTTCATGGACAACCCCGAAATCCTCTTCGACCAAGCCGTGCTCACCCGGGGCGCGCTGCTCTGCCGCGCCGCCAACCGCTGGGTGGCCGACCTCATCGGCATCCGCCCCGCCGCCAAGCTCTCCACCTGCAAGCCCGAGGGCACCGCCTCGCTCCTGCTCAACGCCGCCTCCGGCATTCATCCGCACCACGCTCGGCGCTACTTCCGCCGCGTGCAGGCCAACCGCAAGGAGCCCATCTACGCGTTCTTCAAAACCGTGAACGCCCACATGACCGAGGTCTCGGTTTATAACCCCGACACTGACGACGTGATCAGCTTCCCGGTCGAGGCCCCCGAGCACGCCATTCTGCGCAAAGACATTAACGCGATTCAGTTCCTGGAACTGGTAAAACTCGTGCAACAGTCGTGGGTCATTCCCGGCGGCGACCCGCAATCACGTTCGCCCCTTCTACACCACAACGTATCCAACACCTGCACCGTTCGCCCCGAGGAGTGGGACGAGGTCTCCGAGTTTATCTGGGCCAACCGCCGCTTCTTCACCGGTATTTCCCTGCTCCAGGACGCGGGTGACAAAGCCTACCTCCAAGCCCCGCGCGAGGAGGTCTCGACCGAGGGCGACGTTGCCAAGTGGAACACCCTAAAACCCCGAAAAGTGGACTACACCCAGATGCGCGAACACAGTGACGAGACCAACCTGAAGGAACAAGTCGCCTGCGCCGGCGGCGCCTGCGAACTGGTACGCTGAGCCCTCCTTTCCGGAGCGGCGCGGCGGGGTAGGAGGGGGCGTTTGAATGGAAACTAAAGCCCGCGATTCCAAAGCGGGCCGGTCCTGATTGCGGCTCGCGGAAAATCGCATCTTGGTGCGCGCATGACCACCCTGGAAAAAGAAAACATCGCACTCATCGCCGTCGCCGCCGCCTTCAGCGACGGACGCCAATCCGAGGTCGAACGGGAAAAAATCCGCGAACTCCTCGGCAATCTCGACCTGCCCGATGCCGCCGTGCTGGTGCAGCGCGTGCTCTTGAAAAAAGCTCCGCTCGAAACCACGACGGCGGCACTCAGCAGTCCGGAGTCGCGCGCACTGGCCTACGAGATGGCCGTGTGTCTGGTGGAGGCCGACGGCCATCGCAACGAACAGGAAGCACAGTTTCTCACCCGCCTCGGCGAACTGCTTGAGCTCACGCCGGTGCTGGTCAAGCAACCGCTCGAAGCTGCGGATGCCTTGGCTGCTGAAGCTGAATTACCTCCTCCTATTCCTGCGCAGGTCAGTTCCCCCAAGCCCCTGCCTGCGCCGGATTTGGACCCCATGATTCGCAACACCGCGCTGGTGGCGGGGGCACTCGAATTTTTACCCCAGTCGGTGGCCACTCTCGCGGTGCTTCCGCTCCAGACCCACCTCGTTTATCGGGTGGGTAAAGCCCATGGCTATGCTTTGGACGCGGGCCATGTGAAGGAGTTTTTGGGCGTGCTGGGGCTCGGGCTTACGTCGCAAGCCTTTGAAGGCCTGGCGCGAAAGTTTCTTGGCGGTCTGGTCAAAAAAGCCGGTGGAGGCCTCGCGGGCGGTTTGACCAAGGCGGTGACCGGCCCGGCCCTGACTTTCGCCACGACGTATGCGCTGGGACAACTCGCGCAGCGTTATTATTCCGGTGGCCGGACACTCTCCGCCTTGCAGCTTAAGGAAACCTTCCAGCAGCTCGTCAGCTCGGCGCGCGCGCAAGGGGAGCGCTTGGTGCCCGAAATGAAGACCCGTTCCAGCAGCTTGAATCTCTCGCAATTGCCAGGGCTCATCCGAGGCGTTTAGTCTTCGGATATCTATGCAGAAATTCTGTCAGCAAATAATTGATACGAAACGTTTCCAGCACGGCGTGCTGGGTCTTATTCTCTTCGCCGGTGCCCTCGTGGGCCTGGAGACGAGCGCCACGTTGATGTCCCTCGCGGGCGGCGTGCTCCACGCCATCGACCGGACAGTGTTGGCTCTCTTCGTGATTGAGCTGGCGTTGCGAATCGGCGCGTGCGGGGCCCGTCCGTGGAGGTTTTTCGGCGACGGGTGGAACGTCTTTGATTTTGTGATCGTGGTGGTGTGCCTGCTCCCGGTGCAGGCGGAATTCGCCGCCGTGCTGCGGCTGGCAAGAGTGTTGCGCGTGCTGCGCTTGATCACGGCGGTTCCTCGTCTGCAGATTCTGGTGGGCGCGCTGCTCAAGAGCATTCCCTCCATGAGCTACGTGGCTTTGCTTTTGAGCGTGCTCTTCTACGTTTATGCCGTGCTTGGCGTATCGCTCTTCGGACGCACGGACGCGGAGCATTTCGGCACTTTGGGTGCGGCGGCGCTCACGCTTTTCCAGGTGGTTACGCTGGAGGGGTGGGCGGATATTATGCGCACCCAGATTGCCGGTCCGGCGGGGGCGGCGGCGTCGATCACCTATTTCGTTTCGTTCATTCTGCTGGGCACCATGATCACGCTGAATCTGTTGATCGGTGTGATCGTAAACGGCATGGACGAGGCGCGACAGGAAATGGATAACGACACCCGCGAGCGTCACCTTTCGACCACCGGTGAGACGACCCTGAACGACGACATCGCGACCCTGAGACGGCAGGCCACAGCGCTGGAAGAGGCCCTCGCGGCCGTGCAGCGCAGGTTGAAGTGATGTGCTCAGCCGTCCGAATCAGTTTATGTTGAGTTCAGGTTCCTCCTCTTTCGCTCACTTGACGCTGTGGCACAACTGAACACGTTTGAGCCCGTGGCTACAATCCAGCTTCGCACCCGCATAGATAGTGAACTGAAACGCAAGGGTGACGCCGTGCTTAAAAAGCTCGGCCTCGACGCCTCTACTTTCGTCTCCTTGTCGCTTGCACAGCTTGTCAATCGACGCGGCCTGCCCTTTGCCGTGACGGAATCGGACGCCGATTATTTTTCCAAGGAATATGAGCTTTCATCCGCGCAAGCTGCTCGTGTTGGACGAAAACTCAGGGTTGAGACCACACGCGCACGTCGCTCGGGAAAACTCAAAGAAGTCACCAGCGCTGCGGACCTTTCGCCGTGAAACTTCTGATCACGCCGCGCTTTTCCAAAAGCGTGCCGGCGGAGCGCCGCGAAGAGGTCTTCCACGTGATGCGCGCCGCGCTCGTCGCCTTTGGCGCGCCGCACCTTCACGCCGGGGTGGGGCTCCGGCGTATTCCCCCGTTTATGGAGTGCCGGTGTGGTCTCGACCTTCGCTTGATTTTTCAACGCGAAGGCGACGCCCTCGTTTTCCACCTCTGCGGCACACACAATCAGGTGAAGGACTTCCTTAAGAGCCGTAAATAAAACTATTTAGGGAGCTTTTTTGCTCCGCTCTTTTTAGGTGCATTAGCCAAGGCTGGGGGCTCGATGTCGAAATTGAGTAGGTCGCAGAGCTTCAGACCGCAGGCGTTGGAGAGTTTAAGTAGGGTTTCCAGTTCAGGATTCGGTTTCCGCCCGGCCTCTGCGTGCTGGTAGTATTTGGGATCTAAATTGGCGCACTCCGCGAATTGCTCCTGGGTGAGTCCACGAGCCAATCGTATCTGTTTTACGCGCGCCATTAGGCGCTTCGTCGTTTCGTTGGCCACGAATTGACAATAGCCGGTGTGGAGCTCTCAAAACACCGCCTATGGGTAGTGCTATCTTTACACCTACCTATAGGTAGTGCGAAGTGTCGGCTTAAATGACTCTGGTGAAATCTAAGCAGCGCGTCGCCGACCACGGGGAGGTCTTCACTCCGGCGTGGATGGTCGAGGCCATGCTTGATCTGGTGAAGGGTGAGACCGAGCGCATCGACTCCCGCTTTCTGGAACCGGCCTGCGGGAGCGGAAATTTTCTCGTGCGGATTCTGCGCCGGAAGCTCGCCGCCGTGGAGCTTGGCTACGGCAAGTCGGACTTCGAGAAGCGGCATTACGCCCTGCTGGCGTTGATGTGCATCTACGGCATCGAACTGCTGCCGGATAACATCGCCGAGTGTCGCGCCAACCTGCTGGAGATTTTCGCCGAGTATCTAGCCCTCGCGCCGACCGACGACCTGTATCGCGCCGCGTTTTACGTGCTGTCGCAGAATCTCGTCCACGGAGACGCCCTGACGATGCGCGCCTGCGACGGCCAGCCGATCACCTTCGCCGAGTGGGGCTACTTGGGCAAAGGCCGGTTTCAGCGCCGCGATTTTCGCTACGACAATCTCACCCAGTCGTCGGCCTTTAGCGCAGCGGACTCGCTTTTCGCCAATCTCGGCATGCACGAGATTTTCACTCCGGCCAAAACCTACCCGCCCATGACGGTGGGCGAGTTGGCCGCCGCCGCGCCGGAGGCCACGCCATGAGCGAGCAAGCCAGCTTCACCCTGCGCCGGCGCAATCCGGACGTGCTGACCTGCATAGCGAACCTCTCCAACGACGAGGTGTTCACGCCGCCCGAGTTCGCCAACCGGATGCTCGACACCTTGGCCGAGGGGTGGGCCGCCAACAACGGCGGCGCAAACCTCTGGGCCGACTCGAAAGTGACGTTTCTCGATCCCTGCACGAAGTCCGGGGTGTTTTTGCGCGAGATCACCCGCCGCCTGACCGACGGGTTGGCGACCCAGATTCCGGACCTGAAAAAGCGCGTAAACCACATCCTGACGAAGCAGGTGTTCGGCATCGGGATCACGCAAATCACTAGCCTGCTCGCACGGCGCAGCGTGTATTGCTCGCGGCACGCTGACGGGAAGCACTCCATTGCCAAGGCGTTGGGTAACGACGCGGGAAATGTCTGGTTCCGGCGGCTCCAGCACACGTGGGACGGCGACAAGTGTCGGTTTTGTGGTGCTGGGCGTTCGGTATTCGACCGTGCGGAGGGGCTGGAGACGCACGCTTACGCGTTCATTCACACCAACAATATCAAGGCCCGGTTGGCCGAATTCTTTGGGAAAAACATGCAATTCGACGTTATCATCGGCAACCCGCCGTATCAGTTGGCGAGCGACGGTGGCACAAGGGACATTCCTATCTACAACAAGTTTGTAGAGCAGGCGAAACACCTGCAGCCGCGTTATCTCTCGATGATCATTCCATCGCGCTGGATGGCTTCGGGTCTTGGCCTGAGCGATTTTCGTAAAGCTATGCTGGCGGATAAGCACATTCGGAAGCTTATCGACTACGAGCGAATGGACTTGGTTTTTCCGGGCGTGGATTTCGAGGGTGGCATCTGTTATTTTCTATGGGAACGAGATCATCCAGGTAAGTGCGAGGTCACCACGGTTACTGGTGAGGAAAGCACCGGACCGCTGGTGCGCGACCTGAACGAATACGACATCTTAGTGCGCGACAGCAGGGGACTAAACATCCTCAAACAGGTGCGCGCAGCGGGCGAGCCGTCCATCATCGACATTCTATCCGCCGACAAGGAGTTCGGCTGGACATCTAATTTCGATGGTTTTCGTCCGAACAAAAAACAGGACGACGTAGCGCTATATTATTTTCGTGGCGGCAAGCGGCTCTGCGGTGGCATCGCGCGCGCGGAGATCGCTAAGAGCCCGCAGCTCATAGACACGTGGAAGGTTATGATTCCGAAAGCCTATGGTGAGCGAGGTGCGCGACCCGCAATGGTGCTCGGCCCCAGCTTCATCGCGGAGTCGCCTTCAGTTTGCACGCAGACTTACTTGTTCTTTTACGTGGGTTCGAAGCGAGCGGCCGAAAGCCTGCAAAGCTATCTCAATACGCGTTTCTTCCGTTTTTTAGTCTCCCTGCGAAAGATCACGCAAGACGCCGCACGTGGAACTTACACTTGGGTTCCGCAACAAACATGGGATCGCATCTGGACGGACGAGGCACTCTACAAAAAATATGGCCTGAGCATCGAGGAAATCGCTCACATTCAGGCATGTATTCGTCCAAAGTCTGGTGCCAATGACCAAGCCCAAGCGTAAGCCTGCCTCCGCAAAGCCTGCCCCCGCAAACCAGCCCGACGCCCTCTTCGGGCGCGTTGTCTCCATCCTTGAACAGGCGCGGACGGGCGTCGTCCGCGCCGTCAACACCCAGATGGTTTTGGCCTACTGGCTGATTGGGCGAGAGATCGTCCAAGAATTGCAGGGCGGTGAGAAACGGGCAGCCTATGGCAAAAAGGTCGTCGAGGAGTTGTCCGCGCGTCTTGCGGAGCGCTACGGTCAGGGATTTTCCGTGCCAAATCTTAAGAATTTCAGGCAGTTCTACGAAGCCTATTCAGAGCGATGCACTTCAATTGGCTACCCGCTGGGTAGCCAATTCTCTGCAGGGCCAATTCTGTCCCCACTGGTGACAGAATTGGCCCTGCCCGAGATACCGATTGTGTTCCCGCTGGGCGCACAATCACCGCAGCCCTTCTCCCCCCAGCTATCTTGGTCGCACTACCGCGCGTTGATGCGGGTCGAAAACCTTGAGGCGCGCGACTTTTACGAGCGCGAGGCAGTGGCCGGCGGATGGGACAAGCGCACGTTGGAGCGGCAGATTCACACGCAATACTATCACCGCTGCCTGCACAGTCAGCAGCCCGGCAAACTCATCGCCGATGGTCGTCGATTGCAGAAAACTCAGCCAGACCACCGCGAACTGCTAAAGAATCCTTATGTGTTGGAATTTCTCGGATACCCCAACTTTGCCGAACTCCGTGAATCCGACGTGGAACAAGCGATCATCACTCACCTTCAGCGCTTCCTGTTGGAGCTGGGCAGCGGCTTTGCCTTTGTCGCCCGGCAAAAACATGTCCGCATCGAGGAGGACGATCGGTTTATCGATCTGGTCTTCTACCACTGCCGGCTGAAGTTCTACCTTCTGATTGATCTGAAAATCAACAAGTTGACCCATGAGGACGTCGGCCAAATGGATGGCTACGTGCGGATGTATGACGGGCTTTTTGCGGCGCCGGACGATAACCCCACGATCGGCCTCATCCTTTGCACCGAGAAAAACGAGACGGTCGCCCGCTACTCGGTGTTGAGTGACCGCAAGCAAATCTTCGCCTCCAAATATATGCTCTGCCTGCCCACGGAAGAGCAACTCCGCACGGAGATTGAGCGAGAGCGGCGGCTGATCGAATCAACGCACGACGATGAGTAAAACCTATCGACGAAATTCTCGCATCGATGCCATAAACTGAAGCCGACCATGCCCAAAAAGAAATCGCCGAACAGCGTGCGCATCCGAAATAGCACGGCAGAGTTTCTTACCTTCGCCTACCAAACCGGCGGCGACGGCGTGGAAGTGCGGGTGCAGCAGGGCACGATCTGGCTGTCGCAAAAAAACATGGGGGAGCTATTCATGACCTCCAGCGACAACATCGGACTGCACCTCAAAAATATTTTTAAAGAGGGTGAGCTGAGCGCGGAGGCAGTAGCCGAGGAATTCTCGGTAACTGCCGCAGATGGAAAATGCTATAACGTCAGGCATTACAGCCTCGATGCGATCATCGCGGTGGGCTATCGGGTGAATTCCAAGCGCGCCACGGCCTTCCGGCAATGGGCTACGGGCGTTTTGCGAGACTATACGCTCCGAGGCTATGTGATGGACCGTAAGCGCATGGAAAATGGCGCGTTCCTCAACGAGGATTACTTCGAGCGCCTGCTTGAGGAGATCCGGGAAATCCGCCTTTCGGAGCGGCGTTTTTATCAAAAAATCACCGATATCTATGCCACGGCGATGGATTACGACCGGGACGCGCCGATCACTCAGGCGTTTTTCGCCAAAGTTCAGAACAAGATGCACTACGCCGTCCACGGCCACACCGCCGCCGAGCTGATCGTCCGGCGTGCGGACCACACCAAGGAACGCATGGGGTTGACGACTTGGGGCAAAGCCCCCGATGGGAAAATTCTCAAAAGCGATGTCGTGGTGGCAAAAAATTATCTGACTGAGGCGGAACTCGCGGACTTGGGCCGCATCGTGAGCGCCTACCTCGACTTGGCGGAAAGCCGCGCCAAACGCAGCGTGCCTATGACGATGGAGGCTTGGGCGAAGCGGCTGGATATTTTCCTCTCGGCGGATGAGCGGGAAGTGCTGCAGGACGCCGGACGCATCAGCGCCGAAATTGCCCGGGAGCACGCCGAGGGCGAGTTCGAGAAGTACCGCGTGATCCAGGACAAGCTATTTCATAGCGATTTCGACACGTTCTCGGCATTGGAGAAACGTGATGACGACAAGCGCGATGAGTAAGACCATCGACGAAATCCTCTCGCCGAAGCCGGAGGCGCGGCCGCGTATCTACGCCTACTCAATATCGGACACGGCGCACGCGGGGCTGCTCAAGATTGGCCAGACCACCCGCGACGTGAAGCAGCGCGTCGCCGAACAGCTCAAAACCGCGGCGATCAAAAACTACACCATCGTGCTCGACGAATCCGCCGCGCGGGATGACGGCTCGGTTTTCAGCGACCACGCGGTGCGCGCGGCGTTGGCGAAGAAGGGCTTTGAGAACACCGAATTGGAGTGGGTGCGCTGCAGGGTGAAAGACGTCAAAACCGTCCTCACCGAAATCCGCACCGGCAAAAAGTTGACCGGCACGCATCACGAGACGTTCGCGATGCGGCGCGAGCAGCGCGAAGCGGTTGATAAGACTTTCGGTTATTTCCAATCGATCTGGGCGGAGAACAAACGGGCCGTGCCGCGTTTCCTCTGGAACGCGAAGATGCGCTTCGGGAAGACGTTCACCAGCTACCAGCTCGCCAAAAAACTCGGAGCCAAGCGCGTGTTGGTGGTCACGTTCAAACCCGCCGTGGAAGATGCCTGGCAGACCGACCTCGAATCGCACGCGGACTTCGATGGCTGGCAATACCTCTCAAAATCCTCCGGCGGCGATCCTACCCAGATCGACCGTAAAAAGCCGGCGGTTTATTTCGGCTCCTTCCAGGATTTGCTCGGGCGCGATGAGGCCGGAAACATCAAGGCCAAGAACGAGTGGCTGCATCAGGTGAATTGGGACTTGGTGGTGTTTGACGAATACCACTTCGGCGCATGGCGCGACACGGCCAAGGAGTTGTTCGAGGGTGAGGAGGCGGCGGTCGCCAAGAAGGAGACCAAGCTCGAATACGCCGCCGGCTTGGAGAGCGTGAACGAGGACATTGGCGAACTCTCGACCAAGGAGACGGAGTTTTTGCCCATCACGACGCGGGCCTACCTCTATCTCTCCGGCACTCCGTTCAAGGCGCTGTCCACGGGCGAGTTTATCGAGGAGCAGATTTTTAATTGGACCTACACCGACGAGCAGCGGGCCAAGGAGGCGTTCGCGTCCCGGCACCCCGGCAAGTGGAACCCCTACGGCGCATTGCCGCAGATGCGTCTGCTGACCTATCAGATGCCGGACGAACTGGTGGCGGTCGCGAGCGCGGGGGAATTCGATGAGTTTGATTTGAACGCGTTCTTCGAAGCGTCGGGCGAGGGAGCGAAGGCGCAGTTCAAGCACAAGGGCGACGTGCAAAAATGGCTGGATATTATTCGCGGCGGCTACGCGTCGAAATCAGTGGAGTCGCTCAAGACCGGCACGCGCCCGCCGTTCCCGTATTCTGATGTGCGTCTGTTGCCGTATTTGCAGCACTCGTTTTGGTTTCTGCCTGACGTTGCGGCCTGTCGTGCGATGGCGAATTTGCTGGCCGAGAAGCACAACGTGTTCTGGCGCGATTACACGGTCATAGTCGCGGCCGGGGCTGACGCGGGCATCGGTCTGGAAGCGCTGCCCCCGGTACGCAAGGCCATCGGCGGCGGATTTGATACCAAGACGATCACACTCTCCTGCGG
>JAIXRU010000190.1 GCA_027485045.1 Opitutaceae bacterium
GAGAATTGCCAGGGGCGCATCGAGTTAATGGTGCTGGGCACGAGCGATGTGGGCGCACGCGCCTTTACTCCAGCGCGTCGGACGACGGCCCGGGCGCGGGCGGTGGCAAGCACTGCACCGGTGGAGGAAAAGGTGGAAAACGCGGATGCTCTGCCGTCCACGCCGGAGAAAAAAGCCCCGGTTAAAGTCGAGGTGCGGGCGTCGGCCGAGCCGGTCGCCCAGGCTGAATTTGTGCTGGGCGAACACGAGACGCGCGGTCGTTTCGAGAAGAGCGACCGCAACCTATTCGAGGGGCAGGATCTCGATGTGCCGACCTACCTGCGCCAAGGGCTCAAGCTTCATTTGTGAGTGAGGCGGGATTTTCCCTGCCCCTGATTGTAGTTTAACCATCGACCTCGGGCTTCGGCCCTTGGCATGTTCTCAATATGTTCATCGACGAGTGTGTCATTAAAGTTAAGGCCGGCGAAGGCGGGCGGGGCTGCGTGTCCTTCCGCCGGGAAAAATATGAACCTTGGGGCGGCCCCAACGGTGGCGACGGCGGTCGGGGCGGCGATGTGGTGCTGATTGGCGACGACGACACCAACAACCTTATCGACTATAAGTACAAGCCCCACTGGAGCGCCGAGTGCGGCGAAAACGGCCAGGGCAAGGACTGTCACGGTCGCGAAGGTAAAGCCGCGTTCCTGCGCATGCCGCTTGGCACCATCGTAATCAACGAGGAGAACGACGCGGTGGTGGCCGAAATCACCGAGGATGGCCAGCGCGTGGTCCTCTGCGCCGGTGGCAATGGCGGGTGGGGCAATCCGCATTTCAAGAGCTCTACCAACCGCGCACCTCGCACCGCTCTACCCGGACTGCCGGGCGAGACGGGTAACTTCCGCCTCGTGCTCAAATCCATCGCCGACATCGGCTTGGTCGGTTTCCCCAATGCCGGAAAATCCTCCCTCACCCGCGCCATCACCAAGGCGCGTCCGAAGGCGGCGGCCTATCCGTTCACCACCCTGCATCCGCAGATCGGTGTAATCGAGTTCCCGGAAACCTACGACCGCTTGTTGCTCGCCGACGTGCCGGGCTTGATCGAGGGCGCAAGTGAGAATCGTGGCCTCGGCCATCGCTTTCTTCGGCATATCGAGCGCTGCACGCTGTTGATGTTTTTGATCGATATGGCCGGGGTGGACGAACGCGACCCGCGTGAAGACTACGCCACGCTTCTGGCCGAGTTGAAGGCTTACGATCCGAAGCTGCTCAAAAAACCCCGAGTGGTGGTGGCCAATAAGATGGACCTGCCTGCGGCCAAGAAAAACCTCACGGCTTTTAAGAAGAAGTACAAAGCGGAGGTCTTGAAAATTTCCTGCCTCTCCGGAGATGGGCTGGAGGAGTTCAAGACCGCCGTCCGGGATCGCGTGATCAAGCACGGCGGCAAGCCCCGCGTGATGTCCCGCCCGCGTCTCGACCCCAAGCCCTAGCGCTTGCCCGCGCCTGGATTCGCCATCTTACTTTTTTCATGGCCGCCCCCGCCCCTACGCCCGCTGAAATCCGCTCCCTGTTGATGCGCTCCAACCGTCTGCTGGGCGCCAGCCTCGTGGAAGCCAACCTCGTGACGGTCGATCAGCTCGAAAGCGCCAACGAAAAGCTGCTCGAATTGATCGCCACGGCCACGCCCCGCCAGTGCACGTTGCTCGGGGTGCTGGCCTACGACCTGAAGGTGGTCAAGGAGGAGGACGTGTTGCACCACTGCGTGGACGAACATAACATCGGGCTGATCGATCTGCGAACCTACGAGGGTTCAGAAGAGCTTAAGCAGACCCTCAATCACGCCGCCTGCTGGGCGACTTGGACCGTGCCCTTTGACCGCGAAGAGGATTTCACCTTGGTCGCCACCGCTTATTACATGAGTCCGGCGGTGCGCACTTTCTGGGAAAAACAATTGGGCGGCCAAGTCGTGTGGTATGCGACCTCTCTGGATGAAATCGCCGAGACGCTCGAGCGCCTCAATGTGTTGCCTAAAGCCTGAGATCACGCCCGCTTCCCACCTCTAACCCCGACCGTCCATGCCTCTTGGGAAACTCCAACTTCAGATTGTTCAGCAGCTCGAAAAACAGGGGCGCATCACCCGCGAAAAAGTGGAGGCACTGGCCTCGCGTCCCGAGGAAATCGCTGGAGACGAGCTAGATCGCATCTTGCTGGAAAACCACGGGGTCACCTCCACCCAGCTCTTTGTCGCCAAGGCTCAGGCCTACAAGCTCGCACCGTTTTTTGCCGCCAAGTTTCGTGTAACTCCTGCGACCTACGAACGCCTGCCGCAGAATTTTTGCCAGGAAAACCTGTGCCTTCCGATCGGTTACACCGGCGACCTTTTGCTGCTCGCGGTAGCTAATCCCTTTGATCTTTCAATCCCGCAAAAGGTCGGGGAACTCACGGGAAAGCGTGTGGTGCGGCTGTTGGCGCGGGAGAAGGATATCCGCGATAAATTCGCTACCGAAAAGGCCAAGCCCGCAGGGTTTGACGACGTGGTCGGTGCGATTGGCAAAGAATACGGCACGACCGGAGATGAGGTTACCGAGGTCGATGTTACCGAGGACTCGGCCCCGATCGTGCAGTTGGCCAACCGCATCATCGAGGATGCCTACTACGCAGGCACCTCCGATATCCACGTCGAGCCCTGGGAAAAAGAGATCGTGGTGCGCTACCGCATCGACGGTGTGTGTCATGAGAAGCTGCGTCTGCCGCATCGGGTGGGCCCGGCGCTGGTCGCCCGCCTGAAGATCATGTGCAACCTCGATATCGCCGAGCGTCGCCTGCCGCAGGACGGTCGTATCGTTTTCAAGCAGTACACCAAAAAGAGCATCGACATCGACCTGCGTGTTTCCACCGCGCCGCTTAACTACGGCGAAGGCGTGGTCATGCGTATTCTCGACAAGCAGAAGTCCACCCTGCCGCTGCCCGCGCTCGGGTTCTCCGAGGAAAATCTCGCTAAGTATCGCGAGTGCATCCACCAGCCCTACGGCATGATCCTGCACTGCGGACCTACCGGCTCCGGCAAGTCGATGACGCTCTACTCCGCGCTGGGCGAAATCAATGCGCCCGACATCGTGATCCGTACCGCCGAAGACCCGATCGAATACACCCTGGCCGGCATCAACCAGATGCAGATGCATCGGCAGATCGGCCTTACCTTTGCCAGCGCCCTGCGTGCCTACCTGCGCCAAGAC
>JAIXRU010000084.1 GCA_027485045.1 Opitutaceae bacterium
GGCTCCGCGCTCACGTTCTTCTACTGGGCCGGCCAGCCACGCGGCCGCTCCGGCTCCGGCCAGGTCACGGCCACCGCGTGGTCCATTCCCGCTGCGTCCCTGGATTTTTGGCACGCTAGGCTCGAGAGCCTGAATATCCCATTCACCACCGAGTCCCGTCTTGGCGATATCGTGCTACGCTTCTCCGATCCTGACGGCCTCGGACTCGAACTAGTCGCCACCCACGAACCCGACCCCCGCCAGCCTTGGGCCCACCCCGACATTCCCGTTGTTCATGGTCTGCGTGGCTTCCACTCCGTAACCCTCACCCACGCCTCCTCCGCCCGCACCGCCGCGCTCCTCGTCTCCACCATGGGAGCCCGCGAAACTTCCCGCGACGAAACCGGCCGCCGTATTCGCTATGCTTTCGCGGGCAGCGGTCCAGGGGCCTTCGTTGACCTGCTGTCGCAGCCCGATGGACCTCCTGCTCAAGCCGGCATCGGCACCGTCCACCACGTCGCCTTCCGTGTAGCCGACGACGAGCACGAAATCGTGGCCCGCGCCGAGTGGCTGGCCGCCGGACTCAATGTCAGCCCGCAGATGGATCGAAACTACTTCCACTCCATCTACGCCCGCGAACCCGGCGGCATCCTTTTCGAGATCGCCACCGATACACCCGGCTTCGCCATCGATGAGTCGCTTGAGACTCTGGGCACCACGCTCAAACTCCCCGCGCACTTCGAGGCGCACCGCGCCGAAATCGAAGCGGCCCTTCCGCCACTGCCGCACTAACCGCGGATCCCGGGTCGCCTAGCTTGGTATGGCCCAAGCTACACGCCAGGCGAATGACCACCGCACCCTTGCTCCGTTTCGTTACCCACGCACTCCTCGTGATCGCCGCCTTTGACGGCGTCGCGACCAGCATCACCCACGCCGCCGAGCCCGCTCGCCGCGAATACATCGACCCCCGCTCCAACGTCGGCGACCCTCGCGCCTTCAGCGCTGCGGTGCTGGTGGGCAACACGCTTTACCTCTCCGGCCACATTGCGCTTACCGAAGCCAAAAAAGTGCCCGACACCGCCGAGGGCGAGGCCAAGCTCCTGCTTGATCAATTCCAGGCCACCTTGGCCTCAGCCGGTATGAACATGGACGACCTCGTTATGGTGCAAATTCTGTGCTCCGATCTCTCCCTCTATAGCACGTTTAACAAAATCTACCGCAGCTACTTCCAGAAAGAATTTCCCGCCCGCGCCTTTCTCGGCACCAATCAACTTCTTTATAACGCCCGGTTCGAGATTCTAGGCGTGGCGGTAAAGCGCTGACTGCGCCCCGGACAGATCTCGCCAGTCGCAAAAAAAGCGAAGGCTTTTGGCCTTCGCTTTTAAAACGAGTCTCTTTCGGGGATTAACGCGCTTCGAGCACGCTAGCTTGGGAGACTTTGCCGGCCGCCGCCGAGCTCAACTGGGTTGCCTTGCCGTTTTCTGTATCCAAAATCCATAGACTGCTGGTTCCTGCGGCCCGGGCCGAGAAGACCACATGTCGGCCGTCGGCCAGCCAGCTTGGCTCCACCGCATCGAAGGGAGCCTTGGAAACCACCTTGGCTATACCCGATTTCAGATCATACACCGCGAGCTGAAATCCGCTGCCCATGCGGGCGGTAAAAACAATCTTGGTCGGGTCCGCCTTGCTCCAATCCGGCTCCGCACAATAGCCGCTCAAGCGTGTGCCCAGACGACGCGCCTCGCCTCCCGCCGCCGCCATAACATAAAGCTGGGGTCCGCCCGCCGCATCGGAGGTAAACACGAGTTGCGAGCCGTCCGGCGAGAAACACGGCGAGGACTCGATCGCGCGGGTGCGCGTCTTGCGCGTGATCTCGCGCCCTTGCGCATTGCCCACGTAGATTTCGGGATTTCCCTCGCCGGAGAGCACCATGGCGACATTGCGACCGTCCGGACTGAAACGCGCGCCGCTGTTGGTGCCCTTAAAACTAACGAAGGTGTTTCGCTGCAGGGTGCCCAAATCGAGCATGAAGATATCAGGAAAGCCGGTCCGGAAATAGCTGGTGTAGACCAGACGGCTGCCATCCGGCGCCCAGCGCGGGGTCAGCGCCAAGGCCTTGTCGTTGGTGATCTGGCGAACCTCGCCGAGAAATAAATCACCCACATAGACCTCGGGCTTGCCCGTGCGCTCGCCGATAAAGGCCAGCTTGGAGGCGAAAAACCCGGGTTTATTGGTCATCGCCTTTACCGCAAGATCGCCGGCCCGGAAAAAGGCATTGCGTGGTGAATTGCCGGATACGACTTGGCTCAGCACCGCCGTGCCCTGCCCGCGCGTCACCGTAACCTGAACTTGATTGGGACCGCCGCCGGGCGCGAATTTCACATCGTAAACGAAGCCCTGCTGCACCCGGCGGAAAGCCCCGTGGGCCGCGAAAGCCTGGTTGGCCAGCGCAGTGAGTTCCGGCGTCGCTCCCGTGACCCGGATGGCGGTATTTTTCAGCTCCGTTTTAATAATCACGTCGCCCATGGGTGTCACCGCCTGGGCCCGGGCACTGTTCGCGCCGGGGACGACCGCCGCGATCACGGCAGCCGTAATAAATAGCAAAGATTGGAAACGAATGGAGAAATCAGTGAACATGGAGAAGAGTGGGTGTGGCGTTGACGCCTCATCTATTTACCCCGCCACTCGACCGCTCAACGCCAATCCAGTTTCTTTTTATTTTTAACCGCCATGACTCCCGACACCCTCAAGGAACACCTCAAACAGGTCAAATACCCAGGCTTCAGCCGCGACATCGTGTCGTTCGGCCTGGTCAAATCCGCCGCCTTGATCGATGGCACCGCCCGCATCGCGTTGGCCATCACCACCGCCGACCCCAAGGTCCCCACCCACTTGAAGCGCGAAGTGGATGCCTGCCTGCGGGCCATCCCTGAGGTTAAAGACGTCATAATCGACATCGCCGTCACCGCACCCAAGGTCGCCCCGGGCGGCAATCTCAGCGGTAACTCCCCTGCGCCCAAGACTATACGCCACGCCGTCGCCATCGCCTCCGGCAAGGGCGGCGTCGGCAAATCCACCTTCTCGGTCAACCTCGCCGTAGCCGCCGCCGCCCACCTCACCGCCCTTGGCCGCCCCGGCCGCGTGGGTCTGATGGATTGCGATATCTACGGCCCTTCCGTCCCCCTCATGATCGGCCTCCACGGTCAGCGCCCCGAGGTTCAGGGAGAGGGTGAACATTCACGCCTCATCCCCATTGAAGCCCACGGCGTCAAAGTCATGAGCATGGGTTTCCTCGTCGACGACAACACCCCCGTCGTCTGGCGCGGCCCCATGATTATGAAAACCATTCAACAGTTCGTGCAAAACGTGGAGTGGGGTCCCCTCGATCTCCTGCTGGTCGATTTGCCGCCCGGTACCGGCGACGCCCAACTCAGCCTGGTGCAAACCCTGCCGCTCGATGGCGCGGTGCTGGTGACTACGCCCCAACCCGCCGCCACCCAAGTCGCGCGCAAGGGCGGACTCATGTTTCAAAAAGTAAACGTCCCCCTCATCGGCGTAGTGGAAAACATGAGCTGGTTCACCGACCCCGCCGGCCTGCGCCACGCTCTCTTCGGCGAGGGCGGCGGACAACTCACCGCCGATAGCCTCGGCACCGTGCTGCTCGGCCAGGTCCCCCTCATTCCCGAGGTGCGCTCGGCCGGCGATGCCGGCACCCCGCTCGTCGCCTCCCAACCCGAGGGCGAAGCCGCCCGCCACTTCTCCGCCATCGTCGCCGAGCTGCTGGTCCGTCTGGAAAAGAAAACCCCGTCCAACCAGCCGCCGTCAGCCTAGCGGCCAAGGTTCTGTCTTCAAAGCTCGTTATATTTCGCACTCCGGCCCCTGGCCTTTTCCACCGGATACTTGGCGGCGTTTTGGGCCATCTTGCGCTCGATCGACGCCGCCAAGTCCATCCCTGCCATGTTGGAGAATTGCAGCGCGTAAATCACGACGTCGGCCAACTCCTCCTCGATTTTCTGCCGGCGCGTCGCATCCTCCAGAACCTTGATACGCGAGGCCTCGGGGGTATCCCAAAGGAAATGCTCCATGAGTTCCCCGGCCTCGGCGGCCAGCGCCATACTGAGGTTTTTCGGCGCGTGGAACTGTTGCCAATCGCGTTCTTCGGCAAAGGCCATAACCCGCGTCTTGAGTTCTCCTAGGGTGGTCTTCCCATCTGTTAAACCAGTGTTGTCCATGCCGTCAGCCAAGCCTGCGACCGGTGAGGCGTCGAGCGGCCATTCCACCCGTCTACCGCAAACGCACGCGCTCCGCCAGAATGGGCTGGCCGAGCAGACGTTCCCCGCGCTCGGAAAACCATAAAGGATCGTCCGTGGTGGCATAACGCCGCCCGCCTGCGCGCGTAAGTTTACGCTCCTGCTCCGGGTGTCGCATCATCCAGTAAGCCAATCGCGTCGCCACGAGTTCCCCCTGTTCCAGTAATTCCACTTCCGGCGGCACGATGCGCCGGAGCGCAGGCAACAAGAGCGGATAGTGTGTGCAGCCCAGCAGCATGCGCTGCGGCACGCGATGCGGCGGCAAAAATGGCTCCAACGCACGGCGCAAGAACCACTCCGTACCTGGTCCGTCCAACTCGCCGGCTTCGACCAGCGGAGCCCACAAGGGACAAGCCTGCTGGACCAGCGTCAGTCCCGGCGCGAGTTTCCGTAACTCGATGCCGTAGGAATCCGAGGCGATGGTGCTCTCCGTGCCCAGCACCACCACAAAACCCTCCGCCGCCGACGGCGCGGTCTCGCCCGGCGAAGCAACAGCTCCCGGGGGCAACCCGGCCAAGGCCTCGACGGAAGGCCGCACCACGCCCAACACGCGCCGATCAGGACGATGCCTGGGTAGGTGGAGTTGTTGAATATTTCGCAGCGCCCGGGCCGAGGCCGTGTTGCAAGCGAGCACGACCAGCGTACAGCCCTGATCAAACAGCCACTCCACCGCTTCGAGGGTGAACTCATTGACTACATCCGCGCTGCGCGCCCCGTAAGGTGCTCGGGCGCTATCGGCCAGAAAAAGATAGTCATAATGCGGCAACGTGCGCAGCAACGAAGCCAGCACGGTCAAGCCGCCAAACCCGGAATCAAAAACCCCGATCATGTGAGCACGAGGGCGTAGCTCACCCACGACCCAACGCAAGCCCCACCCCTACCCCATAGCCATGTAACCTCCTCCCCACCCAGCCTCCGCCCCACCCACCTCCTTCCCGCATTCCGACAAATTCCCGACCACTCCTGAAAAGTGTAACCAAATTGGTTACACTAGGCCTCGGACACAGGAACAATGGCACCTGCCGCATTTCACGCTGTCCCCTTGGCAACTCGTTACCCAAGCTCAGCCTCCAATCTTACGATCCACCCCCCATGCGGGACTATTTTATCCGACGTTTTCTTTTGATCCCTCCGACCCTTCTCGGGGTCACTTTGATCGTTTTTTTTATCACCCGTCTCGTGCCCGGCGGCCCCATTGAGCGCGCTCTCGCCGAAGCCCGCCAGGCCGACATAGGCAAATCCGTCCGCCCTACCGCCGGTTCCGACACCTCGCTCTCCGAAGAACAAATTCAGCAACTCAAGCGTTTCTACGGCTTCGATAAACCCTGGTATGCCGCCTACGCCGACTGGATGGGCAAAGTCGTCCGCGGCGATCTTGGCGATTCCCATATCTACCATCAGCCGGTTGGCACCGTAATCGCAGCGAAACTACCCATCTCCATATACTTCGGCCTCATTACCACGATACTCACTTACGCAATCTGTCTTCCCCTCGGCATCGTTAAGGCCCTGCGCCACCGCAGTCCCATGGATAACGCGACTTCCATCCTGGTTTTTTTCGGGTACGCGGTGCCCGGTTACGCCCTTGGCAGCCTGCTCCTGCTGCTCTTCGCGGTAAAACTCCGCTGGCTTCCGCTGGGCGGTTTCGTAGGGGACAACTTTGCCGAGCTAGGCCTTCTTGCCCAGGCGTGGGACTTGTTTCGCCACACCGCCCTTCCACTCGTCGCCTACCTTGTGGGCAGTTTCGCCTTCACCACCATGCTGATGAAAAACCACCTCATGGACAACCTCGCCGCCGACTACGTGCGCACCGCCGTCGCCAAGGGCGTGCCGTTCCGTGCTGCCGTCTTCCGCCACGCCCTGCGCAATTCCCTCATCCCCATTGCCACCACCTTCGGCCAAAACATCGGCCTCGTGCTCACCGGCAGCTTTCTCATCGAGGTGGTCTTCGACATCGATGGCATGGGCTTGCTTGGCTTCAAATCCCTCGTTGATCGCGATTACCCGATCGTCATGGGGATCCTGCTCATATCCTCGGGCCTGCTTCTCTTGGGCAATATTCTCTCCGACATGCTCGTCGCCTGGCTCGACCCCCGCATCCGCTTCAACTAACCGCCCGTCTCCCCGCTCCCTGCTCCCCGCTCTCATGCCCGTTCGTCTTAATCCCATCACGGTAAAAAAACTCCGTCGCTTTCGCGCCCTGCGCCGAGGGTTTTGGTCTTTCGTGGTTCTTAGCGGCCTGATCGTTTTTACTCTGCTGGCCGAGGTTTTTATCAACAACCGCGCCCTCGCCGTCCGCCACGAAGGACGCTGGTTTTTCCCCGCCTACGGAGACGTGATCCCCGGCGATACCTTCGGCCTCGGCTACCCGTGGGAGACCGACTACCGCCAGCTCCGCGAACGCCTGCGCACCGACCCTGCTGCCCAGTCTCGGGGCGATTTCGCCATGCTCGCCGTCATCCCCTACAGCCCCACGGAAAACACCTACCCCGGTCAATTTTACCACCCCCGCCCGCCCGAGCTCGCCAAACGCCACCTCCTCGGCACCGACACTCAAAACCGCGACATCTTCGCCCGACTAGTCTACGGTTTTCGCAAGGCCCTCACTTTCTCCTTTTGGATCGTGGTCGGCACCTACGCCCTAGGAATTCTGATCGGCTGCGCCATGGGTTACTACCGAGGCAGCTTTGATCTCATTTTCCAGCGCATCATCGAAATCTGGTCCAACATACCCACCCTCTACGTTATCATCATCCTGGCCTCCCTCGTTCGCCCGGACCTCTTCTGGCTTTGCGTGATTACCATTACCTTCGGCTGGATGGGTATGACCTACTACATGAGCACCGGCACTTTGAAGGAGGCCGCACGCGACTACGTGGCCTCCGCCCAAGTCCTTGGCGCAAGCGATGCCCGTATCATCCTTCGCCACATCCTGCCCAACACCGCCGCCACTCTGGTCACCTTCGTGCCCTTCACCGTGGCCGGTGCCATCGGCTCGCTCACCGCGTTGGATTTTCTCGGCTTCGGTCTGCCCGTGCCCACCCCGAGCTGGGGCGAACTGCTCCAGCAAGGCACTCAAAACCTTACCACTGCACCTTGGATCGTTATCTCCGCCGTCACTGCCATGAC
>JAIXRU010000259.1 GCA_027485045.1 Opitutaceae bacterium
CATGAAAAACGGCGAAGGCTCCATCGGCTTTTTCCAAATCGGCGGCGGCATCGCGGGCGATTTCCCCATCTGCGTCGTACCCATGCTGCACCAAGACCTCGACCGTCCCGAAGTGCCGCTTTGGGGCTACTTCAGCCAGATCAGCGACTCGACCACCAGCTACGGCAGCTACTCCGGCGCCGTCCCCAACGAGAAAATCACCTGGGGCAAGCTCGGCCAGAAGACCCCGAAGTTCATCGTCGAGTCCGACGCCACCATCGTCGCCCCCCTGATCTTCGCCTGGGTCCTCGGTCAGTAAGCGCCATCCGCGAGAGTGTAGGGCGTGGTCGCCGCACCCCGCCGTTCGCAAACTCGGTCACGCCGTCGCGGGTTGCGTCAATCCTGCCAAACAGCCCCTCGCTACTTCAGTTTCTGCCTAGCCGCACCCCGAATGGGTGCGGCTTTTTTGCGCCGAAAAACCGCTCATTCCACCTCCGCATGAAGTTTTTATAAGCCACTTAAGTTTCGCTTACCCTGCGCCGATGTAACGAAGCGCCCCGTCACCTCTCGCGTCCCGTCTCCAGCCTCCTCGCTACATCATGAAATCCAAACTGCTCCGCAGCCTCAATCGCCGCATGCTCGTGTCGATCGGGACCGTCGTATTAATCGGCTTAGTCACCCTCATCGCACTCGTTACGGTTCAAGCCACCCGCCTCGCCCATAAAGACGCCATGGCCTTCTGCCATGAGCAGGCCGACGCCATCAGCCTTAAAGTCGAAGGTCGCCTCGAGACCGCCATGGGCACCGCACGCACCCTCGCCAGCTCCTTGGGCGAACTCGCCAACGCCAAAAAAGCCACCCGCGCCGATGCCAACCTCATGCTAGCTGGCGCACTCAAGGGCCATCCGGATTTCACCGGCATCTGGACCCTCTGGGAGCCCAACGCCTTCGACGGACAGGACGCCGACTTTATCAACAAGCCCAGCTACGACGCCACCGGGCGTTTCATGCCTTACTGGACGCATGGTCCCAATGGCCCCAATCTCGAGCAAACTCCGCTAGCCGATTATATGACCGAGGGAGCGGGCGACTACTACCTGATCCCCAAGCGCACCAACCAGGAAACCCTCATCGAGCCGTACATCTACAAGGTGTCTGGCAAAGACGTGCTCATGACCAGCCTGGTGGTGCCCGTGCGCGACGCCGCCGGAAAGTTTATCGGAGCCGTCGGCGTCGATCTCCCGCTCAGTACCCTCGCCGCCGAAATCGCCGCCCTGAAAATCGGTGAACAAAGCTACGCCGCTGTCGTGTCCAACCAAGGCAACTACATCGCCCACCCCAAGAGCGAACGTTGCGGCAAGCCCATGCTCGATACCGACCCCTGGGTGCAACCCTTCCTCGCCGACATTCAGCAGGGCCGCCACTTCAAAGCCGAAAGCTTCTCCAAAACCCTTAACGACCTCACCTACCGCATAGCATCACCTGTAAACATCGGCTCCGCCACCACCACCCCGTGGACGGTCATAGTCACACGCTCCCGTGCCGAGGTCCTCGCCTCGGCCAACTACCTGCGAAACGTTCTCCTCATCCTTGGTGGCGCGGTGTTGGTCGCCGTCCTCCTCGTGGTCTGGTGGATTTCCCGCAGTATCAGCCGCCCCATCCGCACCATCGCCTCCGAACTCGCCGCTGGCTCCGATCACGTCGCCTCCTCCTCCAGCCAAGTGTCCAAGTCCGGACAGGCCCTCGCTGAAGGTGCCAGCGAACAAGCCGCCTCCCTCGAAGAAACCAGCGCCTCCCTCGAAGAGCTCGCCAGCATGACCAAGCGCAATGCCGAGCACTCCGACAGCGCCAAAAACCTCTCTGCCGACACCCGCCGCGCCGCCGACACCGGCGCCACCACCATGCAGGAGATGTCTGCCGCCATGCGCGAACTCCAGCGCACCAGCTCCAGCGTGGCCAAGATCGTCAAAACCATCGACGAGATCGCCTTCCAAACCAACATCCTCGCCCTCAACGCCGCCGTGGAGGCCGCCCGCGCCGGCGAGGCCGGAGCCGGCTTTGCCGTCGTAGCCGACGAGGTGCGCTCCCTCGCCCAACGCAGCGCCAGCGCCGCCCGCGAGACCACCGCCACCATCGAAGAATCCGTGCGCATGAGCGAACGCAGCGTCTCCCTCAGCGACAAAGTCACCCTCGATTTCACCGAAATCCTCACCAAAGCCCGCCAACTCGACCAACTCGTGGCCGAGATCGCCATCGCCTCCCGCGAGCAGAGCGAAGGCATACTCCAGATCAACACCGCCGTGAACCAGATGGACAAAGTCACCCAGAGCAACGCCGCCTCCGCCGAAGAAAGTGCCGCCGCCGCCGAGGAGATGCACAGCCAGTCCACCGTACTCAAAAAGTGTGTCAGCAACCTCCTCGAACTCGTCAACGGCCACTCAGGCCCGACCCCCATCGCCGCGCCCGCGACCACCCCAGCGCCGAAACCCGCCGCCCCGAGCCAGACGCCCCGCCCCCGCCCCGCCAAACCCGCCGCAGCCATCGTCACCCCTCGAATCGCCACCCCCGCCGCCTCCCGTTCCACCGCCCCCCGCTTACCGCACAAACCCCACAGCGACCAAAGCATCGAAAAAAGCGGCTTCTTCGACTGAGTTATCGCCGCCGCCTCCCTTCCTCCCAGCCGAAGCCGCACCCTCCCCGGTGCGGCTTATTTTGCGCCCCGACCTGCCCACGCCGCCCCACGAGTCCGCAGTGCAGGATTGCCTTTGCCCCGCGCCGCTCTGGGGTGTCGGCGATTTCTCGCGGCAAGCTCCGCTTTCCCCAACCCACACCACACCCGCTTCCTCAATCACATGTCCTCCGCCTCCGACTATCCCCTCATCACCGTCGATCAACGCGTCAGCTACGGCATCGCGCGCAACATCGGCGCCAACATCGCCCGCCAGGGCGGCGTCGAAGTCGACCTCGGCGCCTTCGTAGTCGGCCTCCAGGACGGCCTCGCCAACCTGCCCGCCCGCGTCAACGAGGCCGACCTTCAGGCCGCGTTCCAGACCGCCCAGGAACGCGCCGAAGCCCACGCCGCCACCGGTGCCGCCCGGCAAGCCGAAGCCGGCCAGACCTTTCTCAACACCAACAAAGCCCGCCCCGGCGTCATCGTCACCGAGTCCGGCCTGCAATACGAAGTACTGCGCGCCGGCACCGGCGCGCAGCCCACCTCGGACCAGACCGTCGAGGTCCACTACCACGGCACCTTGGTGGACGGCACCGTGTTCGACAGCTCCGTGCAACGCGGCGAGACCATCTCGTTTCCCGTCACCGGCGTCATCCCCGGCTGGGTAGAGGCCCTGCAACTCATGTCGGTCGGCGCGAAGTGGAAACTCTTCATCCCCGCCGAACTCGGCTACGGCAACCGCGCCCAAGGCCCCATCCCGGCCGGCTCGGTGCTCATTTTTGAAGTCGAGCTGATCAGCGTCCGCTGAAAGCCTCCCCGCCCCGCCCGCCGCTCGGCCCGCTCCCGCTGCCATGGCCTCCGCCACGCCCGCCCCCTACTCTGCGGCCGAGCAGGAACTCGCCTGGATCGGCGACGCCGTGCTCGCCCTCTGGGCCCGCGAACGCGTGCTGCGCGAACAAGGCACCATCGACACCGCCGCCTTCCTCCACCTCACCGCCAACTCCGCCCTCCAAGGCCTCGCCCGCCCCACCCGGGTCGAGGCCGAGATCGGCGTTGTTTACCGGGCGGAAGGCCTCGCCGCCGCCTTCGCCCACATCGAGACGCGCCTGCTGCCGGTTTTCCAAAAACAGGCCGCCAACCGCACCCGCCAGCGCAAGCCCTAGACCGCTTTCTTGCGCAGCGTCGCCACGCATTCGAGGTGGCGCGTTTGCGGAAACAGGTCGAAGGGCTGAACCGCCGTCAGCTCGTAGCCCGCCGCCGTAAACGCCCGCAAATCCCGCATCTGCGTCGCCGGATCGCACGACACGTAAACCACTGCCCTCGGCCCAAAGGCAAAGAGCTGCGCCAGAAACGCCTCGTCGCAGCCTTTGCGCGGCGGGTCGATCACCACCACCGTATCCGCCGGAGGAAAGCTCAGCCCGGCGAAAATCGCCGCCGCATCTCCCGCCTGGAAACCCACGCGCTCCGCGAGACCGTTGGCCGCGGCGTTGCGCCGGGCGAAGGCGATGCTGCTCTCGCTTATCTCGATGCCCGCCACCCGCTCAAAGGCCGGCGCACAGGCCAGCGCGAAGAGCCCGCTGCCGCAGTAAGCATCCACTAGGTAACGCGCCCCGGTAGCCGCCGCCTCGCGCCGCACGTAACCGGTGAAAGCGGGCAGAATGTGCGGATTGTTTTGAAAAAAATCGCGGGCCAGAAACTCCAGCCGCAACGGCGCGGCCCCGGCGGGCTCGTCTTCGTTGACCACCGTCTCCGTGATCACTTTGTCGTAATCGGTCGTCACCGCACCCGAGGCCTCGCGCAGCAACAGCGTCGCGCCGCGCTCGTAGTCGCCCGCCACCGCCTTGGCGCGGACCAGCGTGCGCAGTTCGGTCAGGCGGGCGTTGATCGCCGGGGTCGCGATCGGGCACTGCGGCACGTCTAGCACGTCGAACCGCGTGCCTTGCCGCAAAAACCCGATGGGCAGCCCCGCCGCCTCCTCCGCCGAACGCGGGGAATGAAAATGCGGCGTGATCTTCGAGCGATACCCCCACTGCACCGGCGACGGAATCACCGCGGCCACTGGAAACACCAGATCCGCCATGTGCTTCAAGTGCTCCTCGGTCTGCTGGCGCTTCCACCTCAACTGCGCCGCGTAGTCGAGATGTTGATACTGGCACCCGCCGCAACGCCCGAAAAGCGGACAACGCGGGTCCACCCGGTCCGGTGAGGGCGTGAGGATTTCCACCAGATCCGCCTCGGAGTAGTTCTTATGGTTGCGAAAGATCCGGGCGCGGACGCGTTCGCCCGGCAGGCAAAACGGCACCATCACCACCCAGCGCGCCGCCGGATCATCGGGATGCGGCGTGCGCGCCAGACCCAGCCCAAGGTGCGTGAGCGTGGTGATCTCCAGCTCGAGCTCGGCGTGATAAGGAAAAGGGGTGTCTTGAAAGGATTTTTTGCGGCCCACCCCGCCTACGAAACACAGTAGCGGCCCGGCGAAGAGGATTTTCTTTTCCCAATCTTTCGTGTGACTCCTACACCATGCCTTCGGTCGAGTTCATCACCAGCCTCCAAAATCCCCGCGTCAAACAGCTCGTAAAGCTCCGCGACCGACGCCCGCGCGACGAAGCCGGCGTGTTTCTCGTCGAGGGTTACCGCCAGATCGTGCGCGCCTTGGACAAAGGCATCCCGCTCACCGAGCTCTACCTCTGCCCCGAGTGGTACCTCGGCGACCAGGGCAACGAACCCGCCCTCATCGCCCGCGCCCAAGCCGCCGGATCGCATGTTTTCCAGCTCACCAAAGACGCCTTCGCCAAGGTCGCCTACCGCGAGCGCCCCGACGGCCTGCTCGCCGTCGCTCCCCAATGGCGGCGCAACCTCGCCGACCTCGACGCCCAGCTCGGCCAAAACCCCGCCCGCGCGCCGTTTCTACTCGTCGTCGAGGCGATCGAAAAACCCGGCAACCTCGGCACCATCCTCCGCAGCGCCGACGCCGCCGGGGTGGACGCGCTCATCATCTGCGACCCGGTGACCGATCTTTTTAACCCCAACGTGGTGCGAGCCTCCACCGGCGTCGTATTTTCCGTGCCCGTGATCATCGCCACTAGCGAGGAAGTGCGCCCCTGGCTCGCCCGGCGCCACATCCGCGCCGTCGCCACCACCCCGTCCGCCACCGATCTCTACACCGCCACCGACCTGTGCGGCCCGCTCGCCATCGTGATGGGCAGCGAGCAATACGGGCTGAGCGAGTTCTGGCTGCGCGAGGCCGATGCCCGCGTGCTCATCCCCATGGCCGGCCAGGCCGATTCGCTCAACGTCGCCATGGCCACCATCATCACCCTCTTCGAAGCCGTCCGGCAGCGCGGTTAAGCCGGAAGCATGCAGTCGAAGGCGAGCAGCGAGGCGAGATGTCGAGCGCATTTCAAAGGCGAACGACCAAGGAATACTCGGAGAGTATTTCGCCGGGAGTGAGCCACTGAAAGGTGCCGACAGATCCTCTCGATGCGACCCGCCCGACTGCATGGTTCCGGCTAAGCCCTTCCCTCACGCCGTCCGAGTCAGCCGGGCCAGTCGCCAACCCAGCGCCAGCGTCGCAGCCGCCAGCCCTCCCGCCAGGCCGATCCAAATGGCCGCCAAGCCCCCGTCCCCGCGCACTCCGAACCAGTAACCAGCGGGCAGCGCCACCAGCCAATACGCGACGAACGCCGCCACCAGCGGCACCTTCACATCGGCCAGCCCGCGCAGCACCCCGGCGAAAGCCACCTGCAAGCCGTCGAAAAACTGAAACAGCGCCACAATCACCAGCACCCGCGCGGCCAGCGCCACCACCGCCGGATCATCCTTCACGAAGCTCCCCGCCACCGCCTCGCCCGCCAGCACGAAGATCAGCAGCGAGATCGTCGCCGTGCCCAGCGTCACATACGCAGCACCCGCCGCCATCGCCCGCACCGTCTCGCGCCGTCCCGCGCCCACCGCCTGGCCCACCCGCACCGAAAGCCCGAGCGACAAGCCCAGCGGCACCATAAACGCCGTGGCCGCGCAGGTGATCGCGATCTGATGCGCCGCCAGCTCCACCGTGCCCAGCCATCCCGCCATCACCGCCGCCGCCGAGAACGCGCCGCCTTCAAAAAACAAAGCCGCCCCCATCGGCAAACCCAGTGCCAGCATCTCCTTCGCCCGGCCGCGCTCGATACTCGCCGCCCGCGCCGCCGCCTGCACTTCGGAAAAACTCGCCCGACGGTTCAGCCACCAGCGCAAGACCACCACCGAGACCACGCGCGCGATCAGCGTCGCCACCCCCGCCCCGGTCAGCCCCAGGGTCGGAAAGCCGAAATGTCCGAAAATCAAAACCCAGTTTAAAACCACATTCAGCCCCACGCAGCCAAGCATGATGGCCAGCGGCTCCCAAGGCCGCCCCAGTGCCTCCGCGAACTGCCGATCAGCCTGAAACAAAAGCGTGGGCACCAGCGAAAGTGCGATCAGCAGATAATACGGCCCCATCACCCCCACCACCTCCTCCGGCTGGCCGAAACGATCTGCGACCAACAAGCCCGCTGCCATCAAGCCCGCCGTGCCCAAACCCGCCGCCCACGCCAGTCCGCGCGCATGTCGCTGCCATACGCCGCTTAGTTCCACGTCACCCGCCCCATGCGCCCGCGCCACCAAGACCGCCCCGGGCTGCAACAACCCGATACACCCGATAAAAATAATCCCGAACACCGCCCCAGTAAAAGCGGCCGCCGCCAACTCCACCGTGCCCACATGACCGATCATCATGCTGTCGGTCACGCCCATCAGCATCTGGCTCATCTGCCCCAGCATGATGGGCACGGCCAGCGCGAGCGTGGGGCGGAGTTCTGCAATCCATTTGGGCATGTCGATAGGTCCACACACCATCGCCCCCCCTCGCACTTAGGCACAAGGGTTTTACCTCAAACCTCGGCCGGAAGATTCGTTAAAAGTGCTTCAGCCGCAGACTAACTCTTTGGCGGCATATTTTTACGCAGCTCGACCAGCTCGATGATGCTCTTTAGTTCCTGACGCAGCGCGACCAGTTCATCGTGAATCTTAGCTTGCTGCTCGGCTTCCAGCTCGGTCTCGCCCAGCAGAGAAACCATATCCTGCATCACCGGCGAATCCGGCGGCAATCGATCCACCAAGGTCTCAACCTGCCGGCGTATCTGCGCGAAGTGACCATTCTGGATCGCCTCCGACACCCGCCCGATGGCCGCACCCGCTGCATCGCCCATCTGGTTCATGTGAAACAAAATCAAATCCGCGAAATCCACCACCGCCAGCTTCCGCTCCTTGTCCATGAGCTGGGCCTGCGCCTTGGCCAGGCGCGACTCGGCTTCTTTTTGCGCCGTGATGTTCAGGGCTATGCCAAAGGTGCCTAAAATCTGCCCGCCTTCCCCAAGCAGAGGATACTTGCTGGTCGAACACCACATCACCGTGCCGTCCGCGAACGTCTCTTTCTCCTGATAATTCAACAACGGTTTGCCCGTGCGCATAATCTTCTGCTCGTCGGCCAAAGCCTGCGACGCATGCTCTTTGCTGAAATAGTCCGCGTCCGACTTGCCGATCACATTTTCCGTCGGGCCAACCCGCAGCGCTCGCAACAAGGCCGGGTTTACCAGCGTAAACCGGCTTTCCGTATCCTTAAAAAACACCGCGTGGTTTAGCTGCTTGAGCAGAGTTTCGGTAAGCGTGGCTTTGTCCGGGTAAGGCGCATTCATGAGTTTGAAGAAGAGTTTTCGTCCGACACGTTCACATTCCCTCGTTCGCCTCAGGCGCGACTTCTGCCTGGGCTGCCATCAAGCCTTCGGCGGCTAGGATACGTTTGTCTAATATCTGGATCATCAGCTCGTGCTCCGCGCGTTGATTCCGAAGAAACGAAAGGTAAAACCGTAGGGCGTTTTGCGGCGTGTCCGGGATGAGGGGCTCCTGCCGATTAAGGATGCGTTTACTAGTCCCGTTAGGCATCGGATAAGGTGCCGCGAGAATCAAAAACCGTTCATTGGCGTGCGAAACGGGCACCTTCAGCAACCGCAGCACCCCTTTCTCGCTCACCACTGCATAGAGAACGTCGTTCATAGGTATTTTTATCGAATGACCAGCAACATCCGCAGTCGGGTAAATTCATCCTGCAAAGCCGCCAAACGCCCCGCGCAGCTTCTCGCCAGGTAACGATACAACACCATCGCAGCTCGGTCCTCCCGCGCGACCACCGCCGCAAACGCCTCCGCGCTGAGCTCATACATCGCTCCGGGCTCGATACATACCAGATCCACCGGAGCAACCGACGCCCCCGCCAGCAAACCCATGTCGCCCAGACACGCCCCCGGCCCCAGCCGCCAGTTACCCGCCACCACATCCTGCGTGGACCAGGCCGGCTCCAAACACCCCGACTCGATAAAAAACAGGGAGCTCAGCCGCTTACCCTTCGCTACCACCAAATCACCCGGTTCCAGCGCCACCGTGACCCCATGCCTGCGCAACAAAACCACCACTTCTTCCATTTCCACGTTTAAGGAATTATTCAGTTCGCTGGCCATTTAACGTTCAATCGGCACGAGCAGGGAAAGCTGAAGCCCTTACCCTGTTTATCTCTCCCGGTTTTTCCACTTCTCACACCGCTCCTTCGCGCCATCGCCGCACCATAGCCGCTTGTCGCAAGCTAGTTTCTTATTGTCCCCTCAGATCGGCTAAGCCATGTCTCCAAACGCCTGTCATTACATAACTATCTCCCTTATGAAATCGCCCCTGCGTCTGCTCTTGGCCTTCGCGCTTCTCTCCCTCGGCCTAACCGCCCGCGCCCAACCCGCTGAGTCCGCCAAACCCAAGACCTACACCGCCGCCCTCGTCGTCTCCAATCGCGCCGAGGCCAAATACAACGACAAGGTCTCCGTCCTCGAAGACTTGCTCTCCGCCCGCCTCACCGACCTCGGCTTCAAGCTCCTCTCCCGCGAACTCATCGCCAGCAACCTCCGCTCCTTCGTCCCGCCCGACGCACCCAAGGACGCTACCTCCGCCGCCTCTTCCGCCGCCGCCGAGGCCGCCATGCTCGACCAAGCCAGCGCCGTCCGCCTCGCCCAAAACCTCGGCGCCGACTACCTCCTCCACGCCTCCATCACCTCCTACGCCGAGACCAAGCGCACCGTCACCGCCTACGGCAACACCCTTAACAACTACGACTACACCCTGCGCGTCACCTACAAGCTGCTCGACGCCAACGGCGGCGGTTCCCTCACCGGCGACGTCGCCAAGGCCACCCGCACCGAGCAGGGCAGCGCCAACGCCTCCGCCCTCATCGAAGGCATCTTCGACGACCTCCTCGACCAGGCCAGCCAGCAGATCACCGCCTCCCTGCGCACCCGCCGCGACACCGGCCGCATCGCCGCCGCCACCCCCGCCGCCAAGACCGTCACCATCACCCTCAACCTCGAAGCCGCCGACCTCTACATCCCCGATGTCCGTATCGGCGCGGAAAATACCGTCGTGCTCGGCGACTCCAAATTCAAAGTCACCCCCCTCTCCGCCTCCGTCGAGGTGGACGGCGTCGCCGTCGGCACCGCCCCCGGCAAGCTCACCCTCAAGCCCGGCTTCTCCCGGCTCCGCATCACCCGCGACGGCTACCAGCCCTGGGAACGCATGATCAGCGCCAGCGAAGGCCAGGTTCTCAACGTCGCCCTCGCCATGACCGAAGCCGGCCTCGCCCGCTTCAAAGAGTCCACCGCCTTCATCAACGACCTCAAAAACGGTGCCAAACTCACCGACGCCGAAGTCAAAGTCCTCGAAGGCAAAGCCAAGTCCCTCGAAAACTCCTTCTTCAAAGTCGATACCAAGGAAAACTTCCGCTTCATCCTCCCCCCCGGCTACCAAGAGCCCAAACCCGCCCTCTAAGCCGCTCGCAACATCCCATGTAGGGCGGGGTCGCCGCACCCCGCCGCTCCGTCCTCCGTCCCATTTTCCGCTCCCCTCCATCCTAGCTCTACCAGCTTACTAGCTCTACTAGCTTACCAACTCTACTAGCCTCCCAGCTCCTTTCCCTCCCATGAATCTCAAGTCCGCCTCCCGCCGCCTCTGCCTCCTCACCCTTAGCGCCCTCGCCCTCGCCCTGCCCGCCGCCAAGGCCCAGGATGCCACTCCCGCCCCGGCCCCCGCTCCCGCCGCCGCTCCCGCGCTCAAGACCCTCGCCCTCGCCAAAATCAAGGCCACCCCCGCCATCCTGGCCAACGCCTCCGGGGCCAATCGCAAAAACTCCATCGACCGCATGAGCCAGGCCCTCGACGGCCAGATGATCTCCGCCGTCCAGCAGACCCGCAAGTTCACCGTCCTCGCCCGCTCCGACGCCGACGCCCTCATCGAGGAAAACGCCGCCTCCGGCAAACCCTTCGCCTTCACCGAATCCGACCTCACCCTCGTCGTGACCATCGACGACTTCCAGGACGTCACCCAGACCGCCACCTTCGCCTCCATCGGCAAAACCGCCACCAAACGCGTCGTCCGTTTCTCCACTGTCGCCAAACTCTACGAGACCAAGACCAACAAACTCGTCGAAACCGCCAACTTCCAGGAACAGAACCTCGACACCGAAGAGCTCCTGCCCGCTTCCTCGACCGACGGCGGCGAACTCTCCGACTCCCTCCTCCTCTCCCTCACCCGCCGCATGAGCGAGCAAATCGCCCAGCGCGTCGCCGACGTCGCCTTCCCCGCCCGCATTATCGCCAAAACCGGCAAAATTGTGACCATCAACCGAGGCGAAGGCACCGGAATCGCCGCCGGCCAGCTCTGGGAAGTCTTCGCCCTCGGCGAAGAACTCAAGGACCCCGACACCGGTGCCTCCCTCGGCCGCGAAGAGATGTCTGTCGGCAAGGTCCGCATCCAACGCATCACCCCCAGAACCGCCCAAGGCGAAATCTCCGGCGAAGACCTCGGCATCGACCGCGGCGCCATCGTCCGCCGCGTCGCCCAATAACCCCGTCTCCCCGATTTCCACCCTACTAGCCTACCAGCTCTACTAGCTTACTAGCCTTACCAGCCTACCAGCTTCATCACGCCCACCATGCCCACCCGCTCGCGCCGCCTCGTCACCGCCGTTCTCCTGCTCGGCTCCCTCGCCCTTACCGGGTGCCAAACCTACACCGAGCAAACCGCCTCCCGCGATTCCGCCGTGCGCTCCGGCGACCTCGCCTCCGCCGTGGCCCAAGCCGACAAGGACGCCGAGAAAAATCGCGACTCCAAGGACGCCATTCTCTACCGCCTCGAACAAGGCGCCATCCTGCGCTCCGCCGCCTTGGGCAACATCCCCGCCCCCGCTCCAGCTCCCAGCACCGCGCCCGCCCTAGGCTCACCCAACCAGACCCAGACCAACCAGGCGCTCAACGAGGCCCCGCCCGAAGCCATCTCCCCCCGCATCGCCTACCTCACCCGCTCCGTCGCCGCCTTCGACGAAGCCGCCCGCCGCATCGACGACTACGAAGCCAAGGCCAAACTCAGCGTCAGCGCCGAAAGCGCCGCCCTCCTCACCAACCAGTCCAACATCCCCTATCGCGGCCGCGGCTACGACAAGGTGATGCTCCACACCTACCAAACCCTTAACTACCTCCAACTCGGCGACGGCGACGCCGCCCGCGTCGAGCTCAACCGCGCCCTCCAGCGCCAGCGCGACGCCGTCGATGCCAACGCCAAACGCATCGCCGAAGCCCAAAAACTCGCCCAGGAAGCCAAATCCGGCGGCGTGCAGGACGAAAAAGGCCGCCAGGGCTCCTCCTACGACGTCGACAAAGCCAAATCCGACCCCCGCACCTCCGCCGGCTTTTCCTCCATCGAAGGCAAATTCAACGCCGCCATCCTCCCCTACGGCGACTACGTCAACCCCTTCACCACCTTCCTCGACGCCCTCGTCTTCACCCACCAGGCCGCCGACGCCTCCGACCTCGAACGCGCCCGCAAATCCTGGGAACGCGTGCTGAACTTTGCCCCCAGCAACCCCTACGTGCGCACCGACTACGCCGACGCCGAGCCCGACCTCCAGCGCCGCGCCGCGCCCTCCACCCCCGTAGGCTTGAGCGTGAGCTCAAGTTCCGAAACCGCCGCTCCCGCCGTCGCCGTGGCCGCCGCCGTGACCGCCGACACCACCGTGGCCCCCGCCGCTCTGCCTCCCGGCGCCCCGCTCCCCCCTCCCGGCTCCCTCACCTACGTCATTTTCGAGACCGGTTCCGCCCCCTACCGCGACCAGACCCGCATCGACATCCCCCTCTTCCTCGTCACCAACGGCATCTCCTACGTCGGCGCCGCCTTCCCCCGCGTCGAGACCGTCTCCGGCCAGGCTCCCGCCCTCACCATCACCACCGGTGAAGGCGCCGGCTACACCACCGCGCTGGTTGCCTCGATCGATAGCGTCGTCGCCCTCGATTTTAAGAACGAGTGGCCCACCATCCTGACCAAGACCCTCATCTCCACCGCCACCAAGGCCACCATCGACGCCATCCTCCAAAAACAAATCCAGGACCAGGCCGGCGCCACCGGTGCCCTTCTCTTCAAACTCGCCAGCGCCGCCACCCAGGCCGCGGTCAACATCGCCGACACCCGCACCTGGCGCAGCCTGCCCAAGGAGTTCCAATACGCCCGCCTCGCCACCCCCGCCAACCGCCTGCTCACCCTCTCCGCCTCCGGCCAGACCACCACCATTCAAGTGGAACCCGCCGCCGTAAATGTCGTCTACGTTAAGAGCCCGGCCGCCTCCGCGCCCTTGCTCGCCACCCAATTCATCCTCAAAAAATAACCTTCCGCCACACCTCTTCCTGTAGGGCGGGGTCACCGCACCCCGCCGCTCCATCTCCCCTTCTCCTCCCTTACCAGCTTACTAGCTCTACTAGCTCCCTTCTCCCATGAAACGCTCCCTCTTCGTCCTCCTTCCCGCCGCCACCCTGGCTCTGCTTGCCAGCGGTTGCGCCACCAGCGTCAACACCGTCTCCCGCGCCCAGCCCCAAGCCAACCCGGACTTCGTGCCCGACCAGCGCCTCATCACCGACTCCACCCTCGCCCGCAAGGTCGGCATCGTCTCGGTAAACCAAGCCAAGGTCTCCGGCGACTTGCTCAAAATCCAAGTCACCCTCCAAAACAAGTCATCCAAAGCCCAGGCCTTTGACTACAAATTCGACTGGATCGCCTCCGACGGCATGGAGCTCTCCAGCCCCACCGGCGGCTGGAAACAAATCCAACTCGAAGGCAAAGAAGAACGCGCCATCTCCGCCACCGCCACCAGCCCCCGCGCCGTGGACTTCCGCCTGAAACTCCGCGAGAAAAACTAATTCTCCGTCTCCCCGCTTCCCTCCTTACTAGCTTACAGCTCTACCAGCCATACTAGCTTACCAGCTCTACTAGCTCTACCCGCTTCCTCCACCTTTCCCTCCTCATGAACAAACTCGTACTCGCCACCACCACTGCCGCTCTCGCTCTCGCCTTCACCGGCTGCGCGACCAACGACGCCAAATACGTCGATTCCCAAGGCACCGGAACCATCGTTTCCCTCAACCAGATCAACATCCAGGACTGGAACAACGCCGCCGACAAACTCGTCGCCTCCCTCCTCGAATCCAACGTCCTCGAACGCGCCCCCAGCCTGCCCGCCGTCATGGCCGTCTCCCGCATCCGCAACAACACCCAGCAGCAGGTCGATACCGACTCCCTGACCAAGAAGATCCGCGTCGCTCTCAACAAGACCGGCAAGGTCGTCACCACCACCACCCTCGGGCCCGACGGCAAAGCCGAGGACGCCATGGCCGCCGACGTCGGCGCGATGGGCTCCTTCATGGCCGGCGAGAAGCAAAAGACCACCCTGCCCTACTACACCCTCTCGGGCAAACTGCTCGAAGACCGCGCCAAGAGCGGCAAGACCCAGCAGACCACCTACACCTTCCAGCTCAGCCTCACCACCGTCAAAGACGGCCTGGCCGTCTGGGAAGACGAGACCCAGATCACCAAACAAGGCCAGAAGAGCTCGGTCGGCTGGTAACAATACTATAACCGTTCCCCGTCGCCGTGTTCTGCGGTGCAGGGAACTCGCCTGTCTCTGAAAAAGCGTCGGCCCCCTGGGCTCGACGCTTTTTTTCGTTCACGCGATTTCCCACTTATACGGATGTTTCGACAAAAGCTGGTGGCCCGTCTCGGTCAGCCACGCCACATCCTCGATCCGGCAGCCTCCCAGCCCAGGATAATACAGGCCCGGTTCCACGGTCACCACCGCGCCCAGCTTGAGAGGCTCCTGCACCGGAGCCGAGACCCGCGGCGCCTCGTGCACCGCCAGCCCGAGCCCGTGGCCCGTGCCATGAAAAAAACCCACCGAGCCCTTCGGCGTGGCCTTGGTCTCGTAGCCGCGCGCGGCAAACACGTTTACGCACTCCTGATGCACGGCGGCGGAAATCACCCCCGCCCGCAACACCCGCCGCGCCGCCTTTTGCGCCGCCGCCACCGCCTCCACCAAGGCCCGCTGCTCCGCCGAAGCCCGCCCCTTCAGATAGGTGCGCGTCATGTCGCCGTGATACCCGCTGGCCGTGTGACGCGGGAAAATATCCACGATGATCAACGCGTTCGCCCTTAGCGGACCCTGTCCCCGGCAATGCGGATCACAGGCCTGATCGCCGCCCGCCACGATTGTATCCAACGCCAGTCCGCCCGCCTCCAGACAGGCAATTTCAATCGCCAGCCGCACCCGCTCCGACGTCAGCGGCCGCCCGTCGAGCACCAGCTTTTTCCCCACGATCTTGGCGCGCCGCAACAAACCCTCCGCCGCCACGAAACCCGCCGCCGCCACCCGGTTTCCCGCGCGAATCGCCGCCGCCTCACGGGCGGTTTTGATCTCTCGCGCGGGCAACACCGCCTCGGTCGCCACCTCTACGCGCAAATGCCGCGCCCGCAACCGCTCCAGCAAACCAGCGGGAAAATCCTCCGCCACCCGCCAGACGGTGATGCCGAGCTTGGTGGCGAGCAGCGCGACGATATCCGCCGGACCGAAACGCGGCGTCTCCGGATACCGCACGCGCAATTCCGCCTGCAAGGTTTCGAGCGACAAAATCTCGTCGAACGCGGACTCCTTTAACCCGCGCCCGAATTCGAGCGCGTTGAGCACCGCGACTTTTTTACCCCCGACTTCAAAAGCGATAAACGGGTCGTGACACTCGAACCGGCCAAAATAGAGCAAATCGCGATTGGCGTGAGTATCGGCGTAAAACAACAGGCTGGGAGCAGCGGCGCACATGCCGGCAAACATGGAAGCCAAGCCGCCAAAAGTCGAACCGCCAATCGCAGCAAAAATCACCCTATTCTGCGTGCCCCGGCCCGTTGCACTCCGAGAGATGTTACAACTGCAGGACGCTGCTAAAGATTCATTTCCACGCGCCGATATAACACGGACCCACTAACCGACCGATTTCCCTAACCCGGCTTAAAAGGATAACTACACTGCCCACTCACCCCCCATGCAAAACCTAAGCTCCACCCTCGTTAAAATCACTACCTGCATCGCCCTCGCGCTCGGCCTCCTGGTCGGTCGCCTGACCGCCCAGACCGATGGCACCCACGCCGCCGCAGTCAAAACCGCCATGGCCGAGATGATCGCCGAAGCCACCAAACTCGGTGAGCCCAAACTCGATGGCGCCGCCCTCCTCTTCGGCACCACCAAGATCAATGGCAACTACGCCTTGGTCGACGCCCTGAAGACCAAATACAAATGTACCTCCACCTTCTTTGCCAAAAAGGGCGAGGGCTTCGTGCGCATTTCCACCAACGTCATCAAAGACGACGGCAGCCGCGCCGTCGGCACCCAGCTCGACCCCAAAGGCCCCGCCATGGCGGCTATTCTGAAGGACGGCGCCTACTACGGAGTGGCCGATATCCTCGGCAAGAAATACCAGACCGGCTACGAACCCGTGCGCAACGCGGCCAACGAAATCATCGGCATCTACTACGTCGGCTTCTTGCTCGAATAAGCCTGGTCGCCCTTAAGCGCGCCCTTTGGCCTGATGTAGCCCCGACCGGTGGTCGGGGGCTCCGATGGAACCCCGACCACCGGTAGGGGCTACATAAAACCCAAAAGTCTTCGGAAAAAAAGCCACTACTATGCAACTAAGCCTCAGGAGCCGCCTGCTGCTCGCCTTCGCGGCGGTGTTGAGCGTGACCTTGATCACCGGTTTTATCATCTACACCCTCGCCCATAAAAACGCGATTCAAGTACGCACCTTAAATCGGGAAAACGTGCCCTCCGTGCAGCTCGCCAACGGCCTCGAACGCCACGCCCTGCAAATGTCGGCCAACCTTAGGGACTACGCCTACAGCGACAGTCCCGAATCCCTCGCCGCCGCTCAGACCCACCTCCACGCCATAAAAGCAGCCCTTGGCAGCCCCGAAACCCGCGCCCTCGGCGGCCTCGACCAGCAAAAAATCGCCGCCTCGGCCCGCGCCGCCGAGGATTGCGACCGCTTGCTCACCCAGCGCCGCGAACTCACCGCCGAACTCGCCGCGCAATGGACCCTGACCGAAGGCGAACTCGCCAAGCTCAGCACCTCCCTCTCCCTGTTTCTCAAAGCCCAAAAATCTGCTTTGCAGGGCGAGATCGACGCCTCCCTCGACGGCGAGCAGCTCACCGCGCGTTTAAAACGCATCGAGCTCATCAGCCAGGCCCTCGCCCTGGCCAACGACACCGGCAGCCTCTGGCTACGCACCAAGGCGGAGCGCAAAAACGAATACCTCACCACCGCCGATACGAAACTCGCCGCCCTCGATACCGACTTGGTCTCCCTGCTCGCCCTGGTGGACTGGGAAAAAGACAAGGAACGCCTCAACCAGGGCCGCGTCGCCGTCGCCACCTGTCGCGCGGCCATGAAGGCCACCCTGCAAAAAGCCGAGGCACGCGATGGCGTCGCCCGCCAACAAGAAACCCTCGCGCTCGAGGTCATCACTCAGGCCGCAAGTCTCGCCGAAGTCGGCCTGCAAGCTACCAGCGCCGTCTCCGAAAAAGTTGCTACTGCCATGGACCGCTCCTTGTGGGTGATTATCCTGGGCCTTGCCCTCGCCACGGTGATCGGCGTCACCGTCTCACTCGTCTTCTCCCGCAAACTCGCAGGCAGCCTGCAAACCATCAGCCAACTGCTCAAATCCGGCGCCGAGCACACCGCGCAAGCATCCGCCCAGCTCTCTGAAACCAGCCAGAGCCTGGCCGAGCAAGCCAGCCAGCAAGCCGCTGCCATTGAAGAAGCGGGGGCTTCGCTCGAGGAAATTACCAGCATGGCCAAGGGCAACGTGCAGAACGCCCAAACCGCCAAAAACCTCGCCGCCGAGGCCCGCCAGGCCGCCTCCACCGGCACCCGCGACATGCAGGAAATGACCGGCGCCATGGCAGAAATCAAAGCCTCCAGCGACAACATCGCCCAAATCCTCAAAACCATTGAAGAAATCGCCTTCCAGACCAATCTACTCGCACTGAACGCCGCCGTCGAAGCCGCACGCGCTGGCGAGGCCGGCGCAGGCTTTTCCGTCGTCGCCGAAGAGGTACGCAGCCTCGCCCGCCGCTCCTCCGATGCCGCCCGCGAAACCGCAGCCAAAATCCAAGATTCCCTGACCAAGAGCGAACGCGGCGTCACCATCAGCGCCAAAGTCGCCTCCGGCCTCCAGCAAATCGCCGCCAAAGCCTCCAAGGTGGACGATCTGCTCGTTGAAATAACCGGCAGCTCCCAAGAACAAAGCCAGGGCGTAGCCCAAGTAAACGACGCCATGAGCCAGATGGACAAAGCCACCCAAGCCAACGTTGCGACAGCGGAGCAAAGCGCCGCATCCGCCACCGAGCTCACCGAGCAAGCCGACAAACTACGCTCCGCCGTGAGCACGCTCGAACAAGTCGTCACCGGCCAATCGACAGAAAACAAATCCTTGGATGGTGGGCGCAGGCTCGCCACCGCCGCTCCTAAAGAGCAAGCGCTGGCGCGGCTCGAGGCTTGAGCGCCAGACCGATGCACAGGTTGCAATCCAGCGCAGGCAGCCACGGAAACGGGAAAAATCTCCGCGCCCGCACCTCAAAATACGGCGCGAGCTCGGCCAGGATTTCCGCCGGCACATTGATATGCTCGCGCCCGATAAATTCGGCATAAGGCACCGGCGCATAGTGTTGGTTCCAAACCCGCTGGGCAGAGATCTTTCGCGCCAACCCATAGGCTAGGCCGCCCTCGGTCGGGATCACCACCAGGAACTGACCCCGCGTCTTGTTTATCAAACGATACACCTCGCGAAGGGCGGCGGGCAGATCGGGCAAATGCTCCAACACATGAATGGCCAGCACGCGGTCGAAAAAGCCCTCCACGAAAGGTAGCGGCCGCTGGCAATCCCCCCATACCGTCCGGGCCGAGGGATGCCGCCGGCGAGCCTCTTCAAGCATCGTCTCCCGGAAATCATTGAGATAATAATTTTTTGTTGCTCCGGCGTAAGCACTTCGTGCCCGAGATGAGCCCCGAGACCAGCGCCGATTTCCAAAGTGGTCACAAAGCCCGGCTCGGACGCCCGTACCGGAAACCCATGGTTAAACCTCTCAAAAATCGAATACCGGCGCGGCAACACCTCGTGCCAGAGCTTCATGAAGCCGTCGCTGCGCGCCTTTTGCTCGGGCGTGAGCGGTGGGAATGACTTGGGCCACTGGGAAGCGGAAGACATGGCGACCCGGCCAAGAGAGAGAGCCGAAAGCGCCCTGACGAGAGTTTTGAGTCCATACCGGCCGCTGAATGCCGCCAGATGTAGGGCGGGGTCGCCGCACCCCGCCGTTCGCAAACCCGGTCACGCTACGGAATACGGCGGGGAGCGGAGTCCCCGCCCTACCCCCAAAAAAAGAGCGCCGCGTCTTTCGACGCGGCGCTCAGCAGAAACAAGAACCTGAGTTAACTTAGAACTTGGCCTCGAGGGTGAGGATCATCGTGCGTCCGTAATCCGGAGCTACGCTACCACCCCACTCCTGAGCAGGCACCGGAGAGTTACCGTTAGCCGTGCTATAGAGGATGTAGTTGTCGAAGAGGTTGCTCACCGACAAGCTTACACCGAATGGCTCAAGCTTGGAACCTTTGCTACCACGCCAGGAGATGTTAAGGTTGTTCTTAACGTAGGAGGGAATCTCTTCGGTATTGAAGATATTCAGGAACACGGCGTCACGATATTCGGTGCCGAAGGTCGCGCTCCAGTTGCGCCAAGCATAGCTTAGGTCGACACGGCCCGCAAACTCAGGCGTGTTGATCTGTTGCTTGCCCTTGATCTTGGCGGTCGAATAGATGGCGTTACCAGCCGTGGAACCGGTGGTTACCTTTTCAGCCGAAGCTTGATAGTAAGCACGATAATCAGCCAAAGCAGCACGATCAGCAGCGCTCAGGCTGGTGTTTCGATCGTCATGCCAGGTAGAATAAGCCACGCGGATGTCATCATCGAACTTGGACTGGAGGAAGGAGCCGGAAGCAGCGACCTTGAAGCCTTCCAACGGGGTCTTCCATTCCGTTCCGATTTCCACACCTTTGGCGACAATTGCGCCAGCGTTAGTGAAATACGAAGAGCCTACCGCGTTTTCCACCAGACGCTCGCGCTGTTGTTCGGTCGTGAGCGACAAGGTACCGACACGGTTGTCATAGGTAGTCTGGAAGACACTGAAGTTTGCCCCAAAGGTCTGTCCGATGAAACGAATGCCCGCCTCGAAGGTCTCGGCTTCTTCACCTGCGATGGCAGGATCGATGCCGGGATTGTTAAGGCCGACCAAGACGTCGGTCGTGGGCATCGCAAATGACTGAGCGTAGCTGAAGAACGCCTCGTAGTTCGCGGATATCTTGTAAACTACGCTGGCCTGAGGCAGGAAGTAGTCCTCGTAAGTTGCGTCATTGTTGCGCTTTCTGAGGGCGCGCCAATCGGCGGTGGTCAGATACCCTTCGGTGGTGCGATCCCCGTAAAGTGCCTTGGCACCCACGGTGACACCCAGCTTATCATCCATAAACTTCATGCTGTCTTGGACGAAGGCGTTAATGATAGTGGTATCAATCTGGCGCTCGTAATTATTAAAGAGCACTTGATCAAACAGGTAAGGCCCGTTGTAACCACCGTTCAGCAAGTTGAACTGAGGGCGTTTGGCGTAATAAGAATCATACTCGTACCACATGCCGACGGTAAAGGTGTGATTATCCATTTCCAAATCAGCCTTTAACACGCCACCGGTGCGATCACCATCGATGGTCTCGTAGCGAGACGTATGGCCGGGGATGGCCGACTTTACATTGGTGGTGGTGGAGTCTTTACCAATGATCGCATGACCTGTAGAACCACTGGCAAACTCGGTAGGTGTGCTGCCATAGTTAAGGGCCTCACCCGTATCGTAGATGCCGTTTGAATTGGTGTCAGTCCAACCCAACGTGGTCGCTCCGGGGGTGCCGTAGGGAACCAATACGCCGCCCAATTTGTAAGCGTAGGTAGGATAGAGATCAGGACGCACCGTGGTGTTTCCTTGAAGCTTCCATTGGGTGTAAGCGTCTTGAATCTGCGCTCCGATGCTGGAGCGGGCGACCGGGAAGGTGCCGTAGTAATCACGCTTGTGATAATAACCCACCGCCGTGAGCTTTAGATCTTCAGTCGCCTCAAGCTCGCCCTTGGCGCGGAAGAAGTTATCCTGACGACCGTTTTTCTGCCACTTGTAATAACCGGAGTTCAGACCGTCGCCTTCATTCTGGCTGGGATCATTCTTAACGCTAGGTCCGTTAACGCGCAGCTTGTCGCTATAATTACGCATTACGCCGGAAATGGTCGTATTCGTGGTGGTCGGATAATTAGCACCGGTGGTCCCGACATTATAATCGGTGAAACCATACTGCGCCATCTTGGGCAGAATGGTGGTAACGTTGGTCGCGCCGCCGCCTAACAATCCAGCGCGGTAAGCTGCGTCCGAATATAACGCATTAGGATTACCGGTATCCATGACCTTATAATAGTCATAGCGCGTGGCAGACGTGTCGTAGTCATCGCGATTATTCCAAGTGTAAGAGACCATGCCCTTAAACTTGTCCTTGGTGTAGGTGATCTTGGATTCGACCTTCTTGACCGTGCTGTCTTCCGGCACGCCGATTGCCTTGAACTGCATGTCGGAAGCGGAAACCCAGGCAGCCAAGCCAGGGGCGATCTCGCCGGTGTTTACCTTAACAAACTGGCGGGAGTAGCCGAAATCACCGATGCTGCCCTTGGCAATCAGACCCGCCTCTTTGGTTGGGTCGGTGGTGTAGTATTTGATCGCACCGCCCAATGCTTCTGAAGCAGGGGTAGTTACGTCACCGGCACCTTGCGATACGGTGATTTGAGAAAGATTTTCGCCATCAGTAACGCGACCGGCAGGCAGGCCGAAGCGAGCACCGTTTCTGCCCATGGGCACATCGTCGATGTTCACCGTCACCTGGCTGATACCGAACGAGCGGACGCGTCCGTC
>JAIXRU010000175.1 GCA_027485045.1 Opitutaceae bacterium
GCCGCCTTGGTTTCCGGCGGCATCGCCCCGCTCGCCCCATCCATGTGATAAGTGCGCCCGGCCAGACCGGTGAACCAACCGGCTGACCGCAGCGCCTCCGGGTAAGTCTTGATGGCACGTGGCAGCGGGGACGAGAAACGCGACATACCGATGTCCACGGGTGCGCGTCCTGTAAAAATGCTCGCGCGTGAAGGAACACATTGCGGGCTGGTCACATAAGCCCGGTCAAAACGCATACCTTCGCCCGCGAATTTGTCGAGGTTGGGCGTCCGGACATCCGTGTTTCCATATACGCCGACATGCGGGTAGCTATGATCATCGGAGAGGATCAATAAAACATTGGGTTTCGTCTCAGCACCATGAACTCCGACCAGCGTGAAGAAGAGGAGTGCAACAACTGATCGGAGTACATGATTCATGGCGGATCCCTGGATTTATGCAGAGTCTATTTAGTTGGATTTAAGCTTGTCGCACAACGCGGCAAACGAATCACCGCCTTCATACTTTAAAATCACTGAATGACGCCCCTTCATTTCCAGATTGGCAGCCGACTTGCCAAAGGCAGGCAGGGTATAGGTTTTGGCTTTATCGTCCCAGTTAAAGACCCCCAAGTAGATATCATTGCCATTGCGCGCCAGAATCAGCTCAACGGCGTCCAACTTGTTTGTGGCGTGGTTCCAAACATCGAGCGGAACCGTCTCTTCCATCTTGGGAGCTTTGAGCGCCGGGGTTATGAGCGCCTTACGCTCAGGCCGCAAGGTCTTAAGATTATCACTATTCAGACGCATGTTACCAAATAGGGTGACGAAATCCGCCCACATTTTGGCTTCATTTACGGTCAAGGTGCCGCCCTTTTTCTTATCGGCTCCAAATACGGTTTCATCTTCATCCGCAGCAGCGCGAGCCACGACGTAGTCAGCATCCAAATTAAAAACGTGGCGAAGATAAAAGTTACCCGAGTTGCCGAGGGCCCGTTCACCGAAGGCATCATACATAGGATGAATGTCGCCGGCGGTGCGCATGGCATCGACAAAACCGACCGTTGGACCGAAAACAGCCGAGCAACCCAAGAAGTAATTCTCCTTACCAATGGCGTCGCCAATGGCTTTGATGCCCAAACGGAAACGCTCAACACCGGTAATCGTTGGATCATAGGCCTTGAAGCTCTTTACCGTGGGGACGTTTCTCTTAATATCGTCCTCCAATCCGTAGCGCATAAAGTCCACCTTGAAATAGGTGACACCCCACGCCCGCATCTCCTTAATGCATTGAGCGATGTGGGCACGGGCACCTGGATGGGAATAGTCAAAAAAAGTGTAATCCATCACCGTATCAACCATCACTTTGTTTTCCACGATCAACTTACCATCTTGATCATGGAGGAAATATTCAGGGTGGGTTTTGCATATTTCCGACTTCGCATCCCCGCGGAATCCGTCGAAATGCAGGCCCAGTGTTTTACCCTCGCCTCGAACGACATCACCCATGGCCTTGATACCGCCGGGCAGGTCGGCACGAATACTGGTGTAATCACCGCGCTGGGTCCACCAGCCCCCGTCAATCTGCACCATGTTAGCGTTCACGGGCATTTTATTCAACTGCACGACGTTTTTCAAAACATCGTCCGTAACAAAAACTCTGCCGTAGTAATCCCAGGTAGCCCAACCGTTAAAAGTGACGTCCTTGAGCTTGCCCACCTTGTTTTCCTTGGCGATCTGCTGGCCGAATTGATCGAGCAGCGTGTACCAGTTGTTTGAGCGGGTTAAAACAATTTGCTCATAATCAATTTTTTGGCCGGGAAGAAGCTGCTTACCTTCACCATTTGAAGTGATTTCATAAGCCCCGCCTTTGATTGTAATATTTGGCATGAATATGCGCCAGGAAAGTGAACCGGCAAACAGGTAATCATTTTCGGCCAGTTTCACCATCGTGTAAAACTGACTGGAACTGATTTTGCCGAGCTTGCCGATGCTTTGACGCGTAACAGGCGTGCGGCCCATATCGCTGCCGCCGAAGAGGACCTCGGTTGCATCGGTAGTTTTCTCTATTAGCGGAATGCGCACTGTGATTTTTTCTATAACCAGAGGCTCGGTGCCCTCATTGGCCAAAGTGACATTGAGACGTGCGAAACCAGAATCCGCATCCGTCACAGTATTGGTGGTCGTGACCGGTTTGGTTGACTTAACATTGACGGTTACGCCCTGCCAGGCGGGAGCGGCATTTGCCACGACTGCGCTGATGCCAAGCACCGCCGCAGTGATCAAACTCAAGATTTTGTTTTTCATATTTTATTAGCTGAAATTTTGTATGTGACTTTTATTAACATTATTGAAGGTTCGCCTTGGCCCTAACGCCTTTGATCGTCATATCGAGTGGGCCTTTTCCCTCTTCGCCTTTACCGGATGATTGAACATCGGGCACAAACGAGGACGGGAAGGATTTCGCCAAGCGGGCCTTCTGTGAAAGTATTTCCGGGTTGTCCGACTTCGAAAGATTGTTCCATTGCATAGGATCTTTTTCCATATCGTAGAACTCCTCCGTGCCGTCATTGTAACGAATGAAATACCACCGTTCGTCGTGTACGCAGGCACTGCCGTTGGCGTTGATCGTGATGGATGGATAGGGCCAGGCCATCGACGGATTACGCAAAAGAGGGGCAATGCTGCGACCATCTAGATTTTTCTTAGGCGGCAAGCCGCAGAGCTCTATTAGGGTGGGGTACAGGTCGATCAAATTAACGTTACGCTGACTGTCCAAGCGAGTCGTCATACCAGGGGTACGAATAATCAGAGGTACCCGAGCCGATTCAGCCCAAAGGGTGAATTTACGGAAACGCTGTTTTTCCCCTAAGTGCCAGCCATGGTCACCCCAAATCACCACGATCGTATTATCCTTGGCGGGACTCTTGGCCAAGGCATTCAGAACATGGCCCACGCAGTCATCCGCCAGACTGCAAGCGGCTAGATAGGCTTGGATTGCACTTTTAAATAACTGAGGGTCCTGCTGAGCCCACCTGAAATCGGTGGTGGATTTGAATTTCACTTCACCTTGGGGCGTTGTGATATCCTCGAGGTCATTGTCTAAAATTTTAGGCAGCTTGATACTCTCCAGAGGGTGACGGTCGAAATACTCTTGCGGCACAAACCAGGTTAAATGCGGCTTGGAAATACCCAGCGCGAGAAATACGGGCTTATCGCGGGGGGTCCCCAGTTGTTTAACCGCCCATTCCGCCGCTTGCCAATCTTTGGTATCTTCCTTGCCCCCTGTGGTTGGCCCCCAAGCAAAGTCAGTGCCCTCGCCTTCGCCGCCTTCGTCGCCTTCGCTCGGAATGGCGGGTACTGCATTTTTTTGGCCCTTCACCAAATTCTTTGCGCGGCTGGTTATGAGATCCTTATTCGCACCTCCCCCTTTAGCCCCGTCTCCATCATACCAAAGATCCCAGGCCCATTGACCTGAGTCACCGGGATGGCGGTGAAAAACTTTACCCGTAGAAAGAGTGAAATATCCGTTTTTGCTGAAATACTCAGGCAAGGTCAGATGCTTCTGCACCTCGGTGGAATCAAGGAATCGCTGAGTATTAAGATAGATGCCAGTACGATTCGGCATCATGCCCGATAGCAAGGCGGCACGCGAGGGACCACAAACCGGAGCGGCACAACTGGCTTGTTGAAATGCCATGGCTCCTTCGGATATGAAGCGATCCATGTTGGGTGTAGCTGATTGCTCCTGTGGAGCTCCTCCGAAAGTCCCCACCCAGTCGTTCAGATCATCAATAGCTATGAATAGAACATTGTAAGGTTGCTTGGGGGCTTCGGCGGCGTATAAACTTACCAAAGGAGCTAATAAAAACGCACTAAGTAGCGCAGAGAAGGGTCTCATAATGGGGTGATGTCTAAAGTGATAATTTACATTTAATTTTATAATCATACACGAGGCAGACGGGGTGATAGTGCTAAAGTTACACCCTGCGATTAATAATTTACGATTCAGTTGGGGTGGGAAGCACGATTCGCTAGTCCAGTTAATCGGCCGCAAGCCCGCTTACATTACGCACACCCGTTTTTTTCAACAGTGAGGATAATTCCTTCACTTTATCTGGATATACAGTGGCGAGATTTTTTGCCTCAGCCGGATCATCCGCTAAATTATACAGCAGGGATTCACGAACGATGGCAGCGGCGAAACGGGGATCATCAGGATTGGCGCCTGAGCCCATGCCGTTAGCTTGCTTCGCGGCATTGGCGGGAATGAATTTCCAGTCACCCTGCCGGATGGCGTAGGCACCGGAGATGCCATTTAGCACCACCGAGTCGCGGACCGCATTGGCCTTGGCGTTCCTTAGTACGGGCATTTGGTTAAGGCTGTCGCGGGCTACACCATCAGGTATTTTCGCGCCGCTTATCTCCGCACTTGTCGCCATGATATCGGTCAATGAAATCATCCGATCGGAGACTGCGGGTTTCACTTGGGCGGGCCAACTGATTAGGAAGGGCACGCGCGTGCCGCCTTCGTATGCGGCGTACTTGAAACCGCGTAAACCGCCCGCCGGATCATGCCCCACGGCGTCCGCATCTGCCTTGGCATTATCCTCGTATCCATCGAAAAAGATCGGGCCGTTGTCGCTGGTAAATACTATCAACGTATTTTGATCCAAATTAAGGCGCTCAAGCGCGTCGAGGATTTTACCCGTCTGCCAGTCCATTTGACGGATCACGTCGCCTCGAATACCTGCTTTTCCGGTGGGCCCGACAATACGCGGATCAGCCACACGTGGCACATGGGGCTCGAATAAACCCACGTACAAGAAAAATGGTTTGCCTTGGTTTTTCTCAAGGAAGGCGACGGTTTTATCCACTACGGTATGCGGGAGATCTTCGTCCTTAAAGCGCGCGGAGTGGCCACCTTTCATATAACCGATGCGACTGATTCCATGTATAATGGAATTAGAGTGCTGTTTATCCGCCTGCTGCATGAGCAAATCGGGCCGCTCCGTGCCCAAGGGCGTATCGCTGATATTGTTTTTATAACTGACCGAGATCGGGTCGGCAGGATCGAGACCTACGACACGGTCATTTTCCAACCATACACTAGGAACGCGATCCACGGTTGCGGGTATGATAATCGAGTAATCAAAGCCGATCTGGCGTGGACCGGGTGAGACTTCGGAGTTGAAATTCAGCGGGGTTTTTCCGTCGCCTAGGCCAAGGTGCCATTTGCCAACGATACCGGTGGCATAACCTGAGCGCCGCAGCATTTCCGGCAGCGTCAAGGAACCAGGCTCGATCGCCAAAGGGGCATCGCCATCCAAAATCGTCGTTTGTTTGGCCGTCTGGCGCCACGCATAGTCACCCGTAAGCATGGCATAGCGGGAGGGGGTGCAGGTCGAAGCAGGAGCGTAACCGTTGGTGAAACGCACACCCTTGGCGGCGATACGATCTACGTTGGGGGTCGGAACAGCCTTTGCACCATAACAACTTAGGTCGCCATAACCTAGATCGTCCGCCATGATCACCAAGATATTGGGCGGTGTTTTGGTTTTAGACGATTCTGCGGCCTTTAGTCCAAATAACGGGACCAGTGCGAATGCGAAAACAAAAATAGAGATTTGCTTCATGATTTTGGCTGCCAGGGCTTAATGATTTAGCAGAGCTTTAGGATAAACGGTTAAGTGAGGTAGGGGGCGGTGAAAATTAAAGGGCGCTTGGCCAAAAGGGGGGCGGCTTCGCGTTTCTTCTATTTCTGAACTCTACGGTTAAAACGTCCGTCGATGAAGGAATCTGACGAAATAAAATGCCAAAGCCGGTACGAGCCTAAGACTGGCCAAGGCAGTTGAACGAGTATCACTGTTTGGAAAGTGATTGGGATGGATGAAAAAATACCAATCGGCGGGCGAAAACCCGCTTCACCTAACAGTGGAGGCAGCGGTTGAGTTTTAGGTGGAGGGAACTCAGTGGCGGAAGCGTTCACCGAGCAAAGCCTCGGCGCCCATGCCTGCACGGAATTGTTCTGGGCGTGTCTTCCCGGAACGGGGTGGGGGGCGGCTGGCGACTGCCATGCCGCATCGTCTCCCGTAGTCTTACAGCTCTCTCACTCCAGAAATAGGTTCTGGCGTTCGTCCATGGTCTGCTTGGCGAGGCGCGCATGCTCACGCACGCTGAACTATTTCCGCCGTGATCGCTGGGTGCCGGAACTGCTCGGAATCCGCCGCGTGCCCACCCAGTCCACGTTCTGGCGCTTTTTCGCGGGTTTCCTTCGCCGGGTTAGTTCCCTGCGACTGTTTTGGATTTCGCGTTGGTCTGAAAATAGGGCGATTTGCCCCGGCTGAAATCGACAATGTAATTACTTATGGATACATTTGAATTCTTCGGAGCTCCTTCGTGAACGATTCAGACCATCGCCGACGCTATGTGGGGAGTAGGCGAAGTCGTGCTACACGCAAAGCTACCTTTAGTTCCGGGTCATGGCTGACCCTGGTGGAGCAGATACGGGGGGGGCCCATCCAATGTGCAGTTCGCTCCAAGAAGCCATTATGTTCATCGCCCTGTGGTATGCTTTAGCGGACTTCACTTACCTTATGGCGGCCTCTTGAGCTTATCTGTGGTGACCCGTATGGGTATGGGTTTATATCGACCCAGCTCAACTTTCGTAACTCCCTAATGGTGCCCGGGAGCGGACTCGAACCGCTACACCTTTCGGCACAGGCTTCTGAGACCTGCGTGTCTACCAATTCCACCACCCGGGCAAGGAGGGACGGCAAAAGCACCCGCCACCGGCTTCGCAGGCAAGCCCGATTTTCACCGGGAGCGCGCAGCAAGGGATTAATTTCAGCGGTTAAAGGCCGCCATGTCCGTGCGCGCGTGCTGCATCTCGGTTAAAATGACTTCGGTGTGATGCAGCAACTGACGTCCCGCCGCAGTGATGGTCACCATGCGGCCCATACGGTCGAAAAGGCGACACCCCAGATCACGCTCCAAGGCCTTGATGGCGTGGCTAACGGCGGATTGCGTAAGCCCCATTTCCTTGGCGGCCTGCGTAAAACTTTTGACGCGGGCCAAGGTGGAAAAGGCGAGGAGTTTTCGGCTATCGAGAATGGCGAGCGGCATGGGTAGGGCGACGAGTTGCGAGGAAGTTGCTATGAGCACGATTCAAGCCACGTTAGCGCACGCGGTATCGCATTAATCGATTTCATGCCATTGCATCCGCCGGATGGCTCGTTTCCGATGGTTTTGCGTCTTGTGCGTTTTGCATGTCCGAACTCCCTTCCAGCTCTTCCTCCGCCCCGCGTTTTCGCATCGAGTTTCCGGTCGATTTACCGATCAGCGCGCGTGCGCCTGAAATCGTGGAGTTACTTGGGCGACATCAGGTTTTGATTTTGGCTGGTGAGACGGGTTCGGGTAAGACCACCCAGATTCCAAAGATGTGTCTGGCCGCCGGGGGAGGCACTCGCGGGCAGATCGCGTGCACGCAGCCCCGGCGGGTGGCGGCCTTGTCGGTTTCGCGGCGGGTGGCGGAAGAGCTTAACGTGACTTGGGGGCGGGAGGTGGGCTGCAAGATCCGCTTCGACGATCGCACCGGACGCGACACGGTGGTCAAATTTATGACCGACGGCATGTTGCTCGCCGAGGTCCAGTCCGATCCGTTGCTGCGCGCCTACGATACCATCATTCTGGATGAGGCGCATGAGCGCTCGCTCAACATCGATTTCCTGCTCGGGCATTTGCGCAACCTGCGTTTCAAGCGGCCGGAGCTGCGCATTGTAATAACGTCGGCGACCATCGATACCGAGGTGTTTTCCAAGGCGTTTGACGATGCGCCCATTGTGCAGGTCTCGGGACGGACGTTTCCGGTCGAGGTGATTTACGCGCCGCTTGATCAGTTCGGCTCGGACGCCGCTGAAGGGGATGAGCCCGAGTCCAGGGCCGAGGCCTTGCACTATGTGGACGGGGCGGTGGAGGCGGTGAATCGCATCCTCTCCGATCGCGAGACCAGCGGTGACATCCTGGTGTTCATGCCGGCCGAGCGGGACATCCGCGAGGCTTGCGAACTGCTGGAAGGGCGGCATCTCCAGGCCGAAGTGATACCGCTTTTCGGGCGCTTGTCCCAGGCGGAGCAGCAGAGGATTTTTGCTACTTCGCAGCGCAGGAAAATCATCGTGGCGACGAATATCGCCGAGACCTCGCTCACCTTGCCGGGCATTCGCTTCGTGGTCGATACGGGGCTGGCGCGGGTGAGCCGTTATGTGCCGGCGGCGCGCACCCGGCGCCTTCCCATCGAGCCGGTTGCCCAGTCGAGCTGCGACCAGCGCAAGGGCCGGGCCGGACGCGTGGCCGAGGGTGTATGCATCCGCCTGTATTCGGAGCAAGATTACAACGAGCGCCTGCGCTTCGCCCAGCCCGAAATCCAGCGCGCCAATCTGGCCGATGTGATCCTGCGCATGAAGGCCTTCGGCCTGGGTGACATCGAACGGTTTCCCTTCATCAACATGCCGGCGGTGAAGTCGATCCGCTCCGGTTACGCCTTGCTGGAGGAGCTGGGCGCGCTGGACGGAGAAGAGTCGACGGCGGGCGCGGGGGCGGCGGCGCGTCCGCTCACTCCGCTCGGTCGCGAGCTGGCCCGGCTGCCGGTCGATCCCACGGTGGGCCGGATGATTTTGCAGGCACGGGAGGAAAAGGCGTTGCACGAGGTGCTGGTCATCGCGGCCGGACTTTCGATCCAGGATCCCCGCGAGCGCCCGATGGACGCGCGGGAAAAAGCCGACGCCGCGCACCGGCGTTTCGTGCACCCGGATTCGGATTTCCTTACCTTGCTGGCCATCTGGGAGTCGTTTCACGACGAGTTGGAACGACTCTCCCAGGCGCGGTTGCGGCGGTTTTGCCGCGATCACTTTTTGAGTTACACGCGTATCCGCGAGTGGCGCGACATCTACGCGCAGTTGCTGGATGTGCTGGAGGCGCGGAAGGATTTTAAGATGACGTCGGTTTTCGATGGCGTCGCCCCCGCCGACCGGACGCCGGACAAAATCGCGTCGGGCTCGCCCGGTTATCGCGCCATCCATCGCAGCATTCTCTCCGGCTTGCTGGGTAACATTGCCGCGCGCGACGAGGAGGGCGGTGGTTTTCGTGCCAGCCATGATCGCCGAATCGCGTTGTTTCCCGGCTCCGCGTTGCACGTGCGCGACGAGCCGAGGAAAAAACCGGTCGATACCCGTCAGGGCTCGGCCAAGGGCCCGGCTCCCAAGGCACCGCGCTGGATCATGGCGGCGGAGATCATGGAGACCTCGCGCCTTTACGCCCGCACGGCGGCGAGGCTCGACCCGGCCTGGGCTCTCGATCTGGGGCGTCACTTGCTCAAGGTTTCCCACAGCGAGCCGTTCTGGAACGTCGACGCCGGTCGCGTGATGGTGAAGCAACGCACCCGGCTCTATGGGCTGGAAATGGAAAACCGGGCGGTGTCCTACGGAAAAATCAATCCGGCCCACGCCACGGAAATTTTTATTCGCGAGGCGCTGGTGAACGATGTGATCACCTGGCCGCTCGATTTTCTCGCCCACAACCGCGAGGTGCGCGACGAGCTGGAGCATCTGCTCACCCGGGCTCGCGATACCGGGTTTCTGAATCTGGACGAGGCGCTGTATCGGTTTTATGCCGACCGGCTTCAGCCTGGGCGCGCCCCGGATGCGCCGCAGGACGGGGTTTCAGCGGTGCCGGATCTGGTGGCGCTGGTGCGGGAGCGGAGAGGGAAGTATCCCAAGTTTCTTATGCTCGCGCCGGAGGACTTGCGCGATCCGGCGAGCATTCCGGTGGACGAGGTGGCATTTCCCGCCGCACTGCCGCTCGGCCAGAGCGCGCTGCCGCTCAGCTACACCTATCGGCCGGGACAGCCCGACGATGGTGTGACGCTGGACATCTCGCCCGCCGAAGCGGCCCAGCTAACACCCATCGCGCTCGATTGGGCGGTGCCGGGGCATCTCGCGTTGAAGGTGGAGCATTACCTTTCGTCGTTGCCCAAGGAGGCGCGCCGCCTGTTCGTGCCGCTGGCGGAGACGGTGAAACAGCTCGCCGCCGCCGTCGCTGCTCGCGACCGGCTGACGGATCGTCGCGAAGCCTTGCCCGATGCGCTCGCCGCGTGTCTGAACGAGCGCTATCCCCTGCGGGTGGATGCTTCGGTGTGGGTCGAGAAACCACTGCCAGCCCACCTCTGCGTGCGTATCCGGCTTGTGGATGAGAAGGGTCGCGAGCTCTTCGCTTCGCGCGAACTCGATGAGTTGGCCCGGCTGCTGGCCGACTATCGGCGAACCGCCAGCGCGAAGGTCGCGCAGGATGCTCCGACCGCCTGGACCCGCGCGCGGGAGAAGTGGGAAAAGCCTGAGCAGTCCGCTTGGACCTTTGGCGAAAAATTGCCTGAGCGGGTGGAGGTATGCGTGCAAAACGGGTTGATGATTTATGCGTATCCCGCGCTTAAAGTCGGTACTTCCGGCGTGGGCTTGCGTCTCGCCCGCGATGTCGAGGAGGCGGCCGCGCAGACGCGCCTCGGGCTGGGTCGCTTGCTGGAGTTGGAGCTGCGCCACGAGCTGGCGTTTCTGCACAAGGAGCTTCGCGGTCTGCGCGAACTGGGCGCCCTGCTCGCCACCTACTGCTCATTGAACCAGCTTACGGAGGATGCCTCGGGCTTGTTTCAGCGCTGGCTCTGCGCGCCAGAGCGCGTCTCGGCTCCGACGCAGGCGGTGTTTTCCGCCGCCGTCGGTCAGGCGAGGCATGAGCTTCGTACTGCCGGTCCCAAGCTTACCGCGACTTTGCGAGAGGTGTTTACCCTGAGATCCGCGCTAGAGTCGCATGCTACGCCTTACCCGACACTGGCCAGCGATCTCGCGCAGTTGATGCCGAAGACCTTGTTGCGGGAGATCGACTATGCACGGCTGCAACAAGTGCCGCGTTATCTTAAGGCTTTGAAATTACGGGCCGAGCGTTGGCGGCAAAGCCCGGCCAAGGAAGCCGAGCGCAGCCGTGCGCTGGCACCCTGGCTGGCGCGCCAGCGTGCCCTGCCCCGAAATGATGCACGCTACTGGTTGGTGGAGGAATATCGGGTCAGCCTGTTTGCGCAGGAGCTGGGCACTGCTGAAGCGGTGAGTCCGCAACGACTGGAACGGGATTTTAACCAGACGGGGGGCGCGGTTTCCACCGGTGCTGGCGCAGGCGGGGCTGCGGGGACGGTGCAAACGAAACCTGCGGCGGCGCCGATCTCGGTGTTACCGGTTACGGTAAAAAAAGGCGCCCCGCTCAAATCTTTGGGCGCGCTGGGGGATTTGTTTCGGAAGTAGGTGCGGTGGAGGCAGGCAACGCCTTTCCAGCACCCGCCTGGTTTCCATTAATGCCGTTTCGGTCGCGCATTTGGCTGCGCTACTCGACCGTCTTGTAGCGCAGAAAAATCCGCTGATCGACGCCAAGATCACGGTGCTCTCCTCCTCGATCTTTGAGGAGTTGATGCTCTCGCCAAAGTAATGTTTAGCGCGCAACGCCAGTCCGCACGCCACTCCGCAACTAATGACTCGAACCGAGCCGCCTTGGCGCGGTGCTGAGTGCTTATGGCACACTTTCCCGGTGCCCTCTGGTCGCTAGCTAGGGAAACTACCCGTTGTTTACTGGCCCGTCCTATGCGAGGGTGGGGCGCATGGATCTCAATCAACTCACCCAGATGTCCCGCCAGGCAGTGACCGATGCGCAAGCCGAGGCTCGCCGCCGTGGGCACCACGAAGTCGAGACTTGGCATTTGCTGCATGCCTTGCTCGCCCAAGATCGCGGCATTGTCCCGGCCTTGGTGGAGAAGCTCGGTCTCACGACGAGCGCCCTCCAACTCGCCGCCGAGCGCGAACTGGATCGGCTGCCCTCCGTTTCGGGCAGCGTGGACAACTCTAAAATCTACGTCACTCAATCGACTAACGAGGCCCTCACCCGCGCGGAGTCCGAGGCGAAGTCACTCAAGGATGAGTTCGTTTCGGTGGAGCATGTGTTTCTCGGCCTGCTCGACGTCGCCAAGCCCGATTCGCTGGCCAAGTATTTCAAATCCTTCGGTATCGACCGCGCCAAGACGCTCGCCGCCTTGAAAACCCTGCGCGGAGCCCAGCGTGTTACCACCGATAATCCCGAGTCCACTTACGCCGCCTTGCAGAAATACGGCATCGACCTGGTGGAGTTGGCCAAAAAAGGGAAAATGGACCCCGTGATCGGCCGCGATGACGAGATCCGCCGCACCGTCCGCATCCTCTCGCGCAAGACCAAGAACAACCCCGTGCTCATCGGCGAGCCCGGCGTGGGCAAGACCGCCATCGTCGAGGGCCTGGCTCAGCGCATCGTGCGAGGCGACGTGCCCGAGGGCCTGAAGGACAAAACCATTTTCTCCCTCGATATGGGCGCGCTGGTCGCGGGCGCCAAGTATCGCGGCGAGTTTGAAGAGCGCTTGAAGGCAGTCCTCAACGAGGTGAAGCAGGCCGAGGGCCGCATCATCCTCTTCATCGACGAGCTGCATACCATCGTGGGCGCAGGCAAGAGCGAGGGCGCGATGGACGCGGGCAATCTGCTCAAGCCCATGCTCGCGCGCGGCGAGCTGCACTGCATCGGCGCGACCACGCTCGAGGAATACCGCAAACACATCGAAAAAGACGCCGCGCTCGAACGCCGTTTTCAACCCGTGTTGGTCGAGCCGCCCTCGGTCGAGGACGCCATCTCGATCCTGCGCGGCATTCGCGAGCGCTTCGAACTGCACCACGGCGTGCGTATCCAGGATAACGCACTCGTCGCCGCCGTCACCCTGTCGAACCGCTACATCAGCGACCGCTTCCTGCCCGACAAAGCCATCGACCTGGTGGACGAAGCCTGCGCCATGATCCGCACCGAGATGGACTCGGCCCCGCAGGAGCTCGACGCGCTCCAGCGTCGCGTGCTTCAGCTTGAAATTGAGGAGGCGGCGCTGCGTTTGGAAAAAGACGACGCCTCCAAGCACCGCTTGGAAACCCTGCGCAAGGAGCTGGGCGACGCCCGCTCGCAGACTTCCGCGCTTCGCGCCAAGTGGGAAAAGGAAAAGGCTTCGGTCGATGCAGTCCGCAAGGTCCGCGAGGAGCTCGACTCCGCCCGCATCGAATTGGAAAAAGCCGAGCGCGCCTACGATCTCAATAAACTCGCCGAGCTGCGCCACGGTCGCATCCCCCAGCTCGAAGCCGAGTTGAAGAAATCCGAGACAACCGCCGCCAAGACGGAGTTGTTTAAGGAGGAGGTTTCCGCCGAGGAAATCGCCGAAGTGGTGGCCAAGTGGAGCGGCGTGCCCGTCACCCGCCTGATCGAAAGCGAGAAAGCGAAACTCCTGCGCCTCGGGGAGGTGTTGCACGAACGCGTGATCGGCCAGGACGAGGCGGTGCAGCTCACCGTGGACGCCATCCTGCGCGCCCGCGCCGGCATCAAAGACCCGCGTCGTCCGGTGGGCAGTTTTCTCTTTCTTGGGCCGACCGGAGTCGGAAAAACCGAACTGGCCAAGACCCTCGCCGAGACCCTCTTCGACAGCGAGGCCGCCCTGGTGCGCCTCGACATGTCGGAATACATGGAGAAGCACTCCGTCTCACGGCTGGTCGGCGCGCCTCCGGGCTATGTCGGCTATGATGAAGGCGGCCAGTTGACCGAGGCGATTCGCCGCAAGCCCTACGCGGTCGTGCTCTTCGACGAGATCGAGAAAGCACATCCCGATGTGTTCAATATCCTGTTACAAGTGCTGGACGACGGGCGCATCACCGACTCGCAGGGCCGCACGGTAGACTTTAAAAATACCGTGATCATCCTGACCTCGAACCTCGGCTCGCGTCACTTGCTCGAAGGCGTGACCGGCGACACCATTCCCGAGAGCGTGCGCGAAAGCGTGATGGCCGAGCTGCGCCAAGCCTTCCGTCCTGAGTTTCTGAACCGCATCGACGAGACCGTGCTCTTCAAGCCGCTCACTCTCGAAGAAATCACCCGCATCGTGGACCTCTTGCTGGTCGATCTGAACAAGCGCCTGGCTGAGCGTCGCGTCACGGTGGAGCTCGACGCCAAAGCCCGCGAATGGGCGGCGGAAAAAGGCTACGATCCGGTTTTTGGCGCGCGTCCCCTCAAACGCTTTCTCCAACGCCAAGTGGAGACGCGCCTCGCCCGCGCCCTCGTTGCCGGTGAGGTATCCGACGGCGGCACCGTTAAATTCAGTGTTTCTCAGGGAGAATTAATAATGAATAGGGATATTTAAGGAAAAAGCTTGTGGTTATTTAGGGAATAGTCATTTTTTGGGCATGAAAATCACCGTAGAATTAGATGATGCGACCATGAACGAACTTATGGCGGTAACCAACGAGCATAAAAAAGGCCCAGCGGTGGCGCAGGCGGTCAGCGAGTTTTTGAAGCGCAAAAAGGCCAAGGAGTTCGGGCGCTTGTTAATGGAGGGTGCCTTTGATTATCCAGCGCCGACGGCCGAGACTGAGCGCCAAGGTTACTGAGTGAGGATACGCCGATGGTATTGGTGGATTCCTCTATTTGGATCGAGGCGGCGCGGCGGCAGGGCGACCTTTCGACCAAGGTAGCCCTGCGCGCCTTGTTGGATGAATACGAGGCGGCTTGGTGCTCGCCGGTGAAATTGGAAGTGCTCGGCGGCGCGCGCCGCGAAGAACGGCGGGCTTTGGAGCTTTTTTTCGGGGTGATCCCCTATGTCGATTGTCGTGAAGTCGAGTGGGATGCGGCCAAGGCGCTGGCTTGGCGGGCACGGGATGCGGGGCACACGCTGCCTTGGAATGATTTTTTGATCTCGGCCACTGCTGCGGCGAGGGGTTGGCGGGTCTACGCCAAGGACGCGCATTTCGCCACGCTGGCCGGACTGGGCGGCGCGGTGCTCTATCGTGCCGGCTACGGTGGAAGTTACCAACCGGAGCCGGAAGAGTAGGGCGGTTTCGGGGGCGTGGTCATAGGTCGAACCAGTAGGTGTTGCGGGCGGCTTCGGCTCCGGGGACCGGGTATTCTTGCACGATCGCGGGCCTCGTTGTGCTGGGTGTGAGCTCGGGAGCCAGATTGGTGATCAGGAAGTCGTTACCCGGCGAGGGTTCGGGCGCGGTCCGTAATTCGGGCGGAAGCGCGGCGAAGAGCCAGCCGCGAGGCGTTGGGCGATTTTGACGCAGACGGCCCTGCGCCGAGGCGAGGGGCGGGAGTTCAAGCGATTTCATGGGAGGTGGTGGGTTGCGTTTGGCACCACCCCCTGCGGCTTTACCGGAGTTTCTGGGTTATGTTCTAAAAACAAAAACCCCCTCCGGTTGGCACCGGAGGGGGCGGAAAGTGGGTTGCTTTCTTAGCGTCCTCGCGGTGTGTCTTTAGAGGACACGGATACGGATACGACCACGGATACCACGTGGGCGGAGGCGTAAGCGGAGGAATAGGAGATAGCGTTAAGCACGAGTCGCAGTTCAAATGAGCTCGGCGCCGTTTCGTCAAGCCCGCAGTGCGTTAGAGCGCGAACGCGCGGTTCCGCCCCATGCCCGTGAGACTTCGTTAAGCTTAGGCAACGCGGCTTCTATCGGTTTGCGCCGCGCACCTCACCGCCTTGCTTAGCTCGGCAGACATTGGTCTCTCCGATGACTCCGACTCCATCCATTGATCGTCGCACCGTGGTGCGGCAACTTTTCCTCGGCACCGCGCTTACCCTATTCGGCGGGGGCCTGCGTTCCCAGTCGGTTCTTGCCTCCGAAAGCCCGGGTAACGCGATGGAGGGTTTGCTCACGCTTTCGCCGGCAGATTTTCCCGTATTGCTGAACCCCGGTGGCTCTCTGCTGCTCACCGTCGGCCTGCCTTACCCCATCGTGCTTAGCCGTGCCTCGGCGGATGTTTTTTACGCAGTGAGTTCAGAATGCCAACACTCCGGTTGCGTGGTAGGTGCATACAATCCCACTCTCGGACTTATTCGTTGTAGCTGCCACGGCTCCACCTACCAGATCGACGGCACACTGGCAGGCGGGCCCGCCGAACGTTCGCTGCCGCGTTACCCAACCAGTTTCGACGCACAGGGTCGAATTCAGGTTCGGCTGCCTGCAACTTATGGGTTTCGCACCATTTCCCTGGAAAGCATCGTGGGCGACACCCGCCGTCTCAGTCTGGTGTTTAATCCTACGCTCGGGAGCACCTACAGTGTGCAGTTTCGCTCCGATCTGAATGGCCCCGCCCAGCTCATACCCTTTGCGACCACTCCTGCGGGTTCGGCCAATCAGACTAGCTACACTAACAACAATTTTGCCAACCCCACTCAGGCCGTCACCCTTTACGTGGACCAGACTACGTCGCGTGGATTTTATCAAATCGTCTGTATACCTGCTCAATATTAGAATTTTAGAGAATCGATTTGTTGAATTGCACGCGGGCAAATGCCAAGGGGACTATTCGGTTTTTTTCGCCGCCGATTAGTGGCAGCAGGCGCACTCGGCCAAGACACTCGACGCGTAATCCGTCCACGGAAGTTAACCGCAAGGTAACCGTATTGTAACGTGGTTTCCTTACTATCGTAACGAACCGTGTTCAGACTAGTTCCTGCCTTTAACTACCATTACTAGCATGAACACCAAATCCAAAGCTGCCTTACTCGCAGCCTTAGCTTCCGCCGGCTCTGCGTTTGCGCAGATTCCGACTTCTCCCACCTCTTCCCAGACCAGCTACATCACGCCTACCGCTCCTGGTTGGTCTTCGGTGCCGGTTCTGACCGTTGGCGACACCATCGGCGGCTACTCCATGGTAGGTATTCCCGATGGTCTCGGAGCCTATTCCACGGGCAGCAACGTCACCATCCTCATGAATCATGAGCTAGGAAACACCGTCGGTAACACCCGCGCGCATGGTTCCGTCGGTGCCTTCGTCTCCGAGTGGACCCTCAACAAGAACACCCTCGCGATCACTTCCGGTAAGGACATGATCCAATCTCCCTCCAATGTCTTCACTTGGAACGGCAGCGCCTACACCGCCGGTACAACCGCCTTTGCTCGTCTTTGCTCGGCCGACCTACCCGGCCTCTCGGCCTTCTATAATAGTGGCTCCAACTTGGGCTATAATGGTCGCATCTTCATGAATGGCGAGGAGACTGGTGCAGAAGGTCGGGCCTTCGGCTTTGTCGCCACCGGCGCTGATGCCGGAAAAGTGTATCAATTACCCGATCTCGGTCGCTTCTCTTGGGAAAACTCCGTCGCCAATCCTCTCACTGGTAACAAAACCGTAGTGTTTGGCACCGACGACTCCACCCCTGGCCAAGTCTATCTTTACATTGGCGACAAGAAGACCTCCGGCACCGGCACCGCCGTGCAACAAGCCGGCCTCACCGGTGGCTCCCTCTACGGCATCCAGGTTACCAACGGCGGCGCTAAATACAGCAACGGCGCGGTTGCTCTCGAAAACAATGGCGAGATCAACGGTACCTTCACCGCCACCCAAGTGGTCTCCAATTCCGGCAACACCACGACCGCTGGTGCCACTTTGAACACCGATAGCGTTAATGCTGGAATCACCAACTTCGCCCGCCCCGAGGACGCCCAATGGCTTAATTCCCACTCCCTCCTTTTTGTCACCACCGGTGCCGATCCCGATGGCGGCGGCTCGGCGCTCCACCAAAGCTCCAAACTCTACCGTCTGGACTTCGCTACCAATTACCTCTCTGGCACGGTCACCTCGGTTCTCGATCGCACCCAGCTAGACATGACTGGCTTTCCTGCCAATACCGCCATGTTCGACAACATGACCGTCGGCTTGGACGGCAAGGTCTACATCCAGGAAGATCCAGGCAACAACGCCTACATCGCCAAGTTTTGGCAGGTCGATTTGGCCAACCCCACCGCCGCCAAACAAATCTTCAAGTCCGACGAAAGCCGTTTCATCTCTGGAGCGGTCAATGACATCGACGGTGCAGGTACCGCTCAAAGCGACGAAGAGCACTCAGGCATCATTGATGTCACCAATCTCTTCAACGGTGTCGAAGGCACGGCCGCTTCTTGGTATGTGAGTGGTATGCAGGTTTTCCTGTCCGACACTCAGGCGCACTACGCTATCTCCACCGGTGGTCTTGTCGAGGGTGGCCAGCTCCAGCTCCTTGTCTTCAATCCCTCCGCCATCCCCGAGCCTTCCAGCTTTGCTGCTCTCGCGGGCCTGGCCGGTCTGGGTTTCGCGGCCTCCCGCCGCCGTCGCCGCGCTTAATCGCAACGGCTGATTTTTTAGCGTTTAGCGTTACGTGTGGTGCAACGCCCGCCCTTCCCAAGGGCGGGCGTTTTTATGCCATCACCCTTTTAAGTGTTCTCACCATGCTCGCCACCACTCCCTACTCCGCATTTAGAATCGTTGGTTTCAGCCTGCTCGCGTGTGTTTTGTTTTCCACCCGCCTACTGGCCGCCCCGCTGATTTATAACGAATCCACCGACGGCGATCTCGGCCCTTCGGCCAGCAATCCCAAGGTGTTGGATTTCGATGTCGGCGTGAACTACATCACGGGCACGATGGGGAAATTGCCCTCCCTGCCGGTGGATGCCGACTTCTTCACCTTTACCCTCCAGCCCGGCGAATTGCTGACTTCCATTTCTGTCGTCGCGCTCAGTTTCCCCGGCAACTTTTACGCCCTGCAGAGTGGCGCAACCATCGATACCGGCAACGGCTCGGCCCATCTTTTCAACACGCTCGTGCAGGGCCTCGGCGAAATCGTTGACAAGCCCCGCTATGAACCCAGCTCCGGGCTGGCGGATGGCTTTCCCGATCCCCTGGGTGCGGGCACCTATACGGTCTGGTATCAGGAACTCGGCGGAGTCGTGAACTACAGCTTCGCCTACACCGTGACCGCCATCCCCGAGCCCGCTAGCTACGCTAGCCTCGCGGGCCTGGCCGCGCTTGCGCTGGTTGCCAACCGTCGGCGCGGGCGCACGTTTCCAGCGGCTTAGGCGGCCTTGGCGTTGGTCGCGGCGAGGAAGACTTCCTCAAGCGTGTGTCGGGTGCGGGTGAGGCCGCGTTGGCCAGAATGGGGTCTGGCCGCTGTTTGTTGATTATCGTAAAGACCGGGCGCGTGAAAGGTAGCTACGAAGACTATTAGGTTTCCCCACTTGCAGGCGATTTGCCAGCCAAGCGACGGATGCCCCGCCCTCACGTTGCATTCTGTCGGCAAGATCCAATTTCCAAGGTTGTAGGTATGGGCGCGTGCTCAAATCTAATTCTGTTTTCCCAATCATCTGAAGCGCTTGCGCCAACTCGGCCTCCCACTTCGCCGCCTTGAACTCCGCCACCTCTTCGCGCGATAAGCCAGGATTGAGCGCCATTTGCGCGTGCTCTTTGGCTATGGCCCGTTTCCAGCCGGAGCTCCCAATTGCCCATCCCTTGGCCAGACCACTCAAACCAAGGCGTTCCCACTCTGCCTCATTTGACGCAATCATTTTTAAATAATCGACATACAAATGCCTTGCTGATTCTTGCGACCCATAACGTCCACCTGCTCGCCAGCCTTCGTCACACACCCAACCAGGGCCTCTGCTTATTCCTGCCAAGCTACTCCACCGAAACGCACTCACTTGTTCAGGTAGGACAATTTTCGCCCGAACCGGATTTAGATGAATATAATCCACCACTTTGCCCAGCACTTCGCTATTCTCCACCAGCAAAGAACGATAGCGCCCTTGAAACAGGTGTCCGTTTTCTTTTCTGAAGCGATTAAATCGCGTGCACCACGTGCTTTGCAGCCAATGCATACCTGCCACCAGATTCGGCTCGGGCGTTCCCAATGCGAAGTGGTAGTGATTCCGCATCAAAACATACGCATGCACTTTCCATCCCATGCGAACGGCCGCCTCTTTAAACGCTTCCAAAAACGCTTGGGCCTCTGCGGCATTCATAAACAGATCGCGCCGATAGTTCCCGCGATTGATCACGTGATACAACGCCCCTGCATACTGAATACGCAACTTTCTAGCCATAATCGAACCCTGCCCACAGTAGTGTTCGGCAGCGCACCTGCTAATCGATAGGCGACGGGCACGTGTCGCAAATTGATGCGCCAAAAGCATAAATTCAAGAGATGGAAGCTGCCCATCGTCGGAAAATGGGCAGGC